>JBPCLD010000235.1:0-5383 GCA_051003655.1 Candidatus Limnocylindrales bacterium
CGTCAGCTCGCCCGCCGCCAACAGACGTGGTTCCGTGCCGAACCGGACATCAACTGGCTTGACGCATCGGCTGATCCGTTCAACACGGCGCTAGAGGTGGCCGTTTCGGTCAGTCGGTGACGCCGGCTACCTCGAGCTCGTCGATGACCTCGTCGACTCCGTCGACGGTCATGATCACCGCAGCGATGTTGTCCGTGTCGTCGATGTCGTCGACTACGCCGCGCACGACGACCGTCGACCCACGATTGCCGATCACGATCGAGTCCGCGTAGCGGCTGGTCGCCGAATCGGCCAGCAGTGCCTCGCGGATGCGAGCCTCGAAGTCGTCCTCGGCCGTGATCAGCTCGCTGCGGTGGTCTGCGTCGTAGGGCTCATCCTGCGCATCGACGCCGAAGCCAGCGGCAATTCGGACGCCTTGGGGATCCTCGGCATCGGCCACGACCGGGGGGTCAATGGGCGGCACCCAGACGAGGCCTTCCTCCGCCGCAACGTTGGCGTCGGCCGTCTCGCCATCCCGCAGCTCCAGCTCGGTCAGCAGCTCGAGGTTTTCGTCTAGCGGCTCAGTGGGCTCGCCCTCGTAGATCTCCGTATCGGTCAGTTCGCCGAGCGTGTCGACCTCATCGGTGGTGAGGTACGCGCGGTCACGGCGTGGCTCGGTCACTCCTCGACCGTCTCGCCGTCGTTGTCGGGATCGCGGTCGCGCTGCGGCTCGATCTCCGCGCTACCCAGGGCGCTGCTGCCGACACCGGTAACGATCGAAGGCTGCTGATCATCGTCTGGGGACGGAGCTCCGCCCCGCTTGTCCGCCGCTACATCGTCGTCTGCGTCCTGGATGGGCTCGTCAACCGGGGCGTCCTGCATGTCATGTCCTCCTATCGGGCCCCAATGATGCTCTTTTTGGGATTGCAGAGCGACTGCTGCCTGCCCGTATGCTGTTTCGTGTGAACGCTCGAAGCCGGATGATCGATCTCGCGCCGCCGCTCGAACGCGCGTTCCTGGTCGCCGTGGACACCGGCAAGGACCCGGGCTGGACGGCGGAGGAGTCACTGACCGAGCTTGCCAACCTCGCCACCACGGCTGGCGCAGAAGTGGTCGGCGCGGAGTGGCAGAACCGCCGCCACGTGGATCCCAACTGGTATGTCGGCAAGGGCAAGGCTGAGGAGCTGGCGCAGGCCAAGAACGAGACCGGCTTCACGCTGCTCGTGGCCGATGACGAGCTCAGTCCCAACCAGCAGAAGGCACTCGAAAGCATGCTCGGCGTAAAGGTGCTGGACCGCAGCGGGTTGATCCTCGACATCTTTGCCCAGCACGCCCGGACGCACGAGGGGCGGCTCCAGGTGGAGCTCGCCCAGCTGGAATACCAGATGCCGCGACTGACGAAACTGTGGACTCACCTTTCGCGCACCCAGGGCGGCATCGGCTCCCGCGGGCCTGGCGAGACCCAGCTCGAGACCGACCGTCGCGTGATCCGCGAGCGCATCAAGCGCCTCAAAGATCGGGTCGAGAACGTGCGCCGCCAGCGCGACACGGCCGCGCGGTCACGGGATAGGCGCCTCGTGCCGACGGTGGCCATCGTCGGCTACACCAACGCGGGCAAGTCCTCAATGCTCAATGCGCTGGTCGGATCCGAAGCCGCGCTGGCCGAGGACAAGCTCTTCGCCACCCTGGATCCGACGAGCCGGATGGTGAAGCTGGGAGACGGGCAGTCGGCGGTCGCGACCGACACGGTGGGCTTCCTCCACAAGCTACCGCACCCGCTGGTGGACGCCTTCAGGGCCACCCTCGAGGAGGTCAACCGCGCAGACGTGCTCCTGGAGGTGGTCGATCTGGCCGATTCGCACGCCCCCGAACACCGACAGACCATCCAGCAGGTGCTGGCAGAGCTTGGGGCGGCCGATAAGCCACGCTTGCTGACCTACAACAAGGCCGACCTTGTCGACCCCCAGGCTGCCGACGCCGCAGTTCCGGCGCCCTACATCGCCGGTAGCGTCCTGGTGTCGGCGTTGAGTGGCTACGGCATGGAGACGCTGAAGGCTCGTCTAGCGGCGCTGTTGGCGGAGCTCTGGGAGGACGTCGACGTCGCGCTGCCGTACAGCGAGGGCGAGCTGCTGTCGCGCGTCCGCGAACGTGGCACGGTCGACATCGGCTACCGGGCGCGTGACGTGCGCATCAAGGGCCGCGTGGCGCCATCGCTGGCGAGCGAGCTGCGCGCCGCCGCATGGGGGCCGGATGGCCGAGGAAGCAGTGGGGACAGCCTCGAGCCTTGAACGAACCGGTCGTCGTCGCATGCCAGGCGGTCGTGGGAGGATGGTCGTGCACGGTCCGTGTCGGGCCCGAGGGTGGAACGACTGAACACGGGGTCAGCGTTTCAGCGACCGAGTTGGGCCGGTTCGCGCCCAACGCGACTGAGCCGACCGCTCTCGTCGAGCAGTCATTTGGCTTCCTGCTCGAGCGCGAGCCGAGGGAATCAATCCTTCGCCGATTCGCGCTGAGCGATATCGAGCGCTACTTCCCGGAGTATCCGAAGGTCATTGCTGAGGCGTCGGCATCTAGCCCTTAGGGCTGGGCGAGGAACCAGACGTCGCCGATGCCGTGCCCGTTCGTATCTCCGGGAGCACTGTCGCCGGCGAAGTAGTAGAGGGGACGGGCGTTGTAGGTCACCTGAATGGCGCCGTCAGTTCGTTCGATCGTCGCCAGGGTGCCCACGACTCCGGCGCCGGCAGTCACTTCCTGATCAGGCGCGACAGTGAGTGGTGGCCAGTTGTCGGCGCAGCCGCCCAGACAGGTGGCCTCGCCGAGCGAATCGTTGTCAAACGTGTACAGCGCCATGCCGTCTGGGTCGATGAGGTAACCAGAAACACCGACGACCAGCGGTACAGGTGTCGCCTGTGCGCCGGCGGTGGGTCGGGGCGTGTACTTGTCGTCCGGGTTGTAGTAGGGGTCGGTGGTGCTGCCCGGAGCAGTTGTCGGCGCCACGGTGGGTACGGCCGTCGGCTGGACGGCGGTTGTCGCAGGTGCGGTCGTGGGCGTAATCGACGCGGGCGCGCTTGTCGGAACAGGCGTCGCGCCAGGCGGCACAGAAGCGGTGCACGCCGCAACAAGCGCACAGACCAAAACGAAACGGGTAACGGCCGGTTACTCCTGGTGGCTACTATACCGACCATGCGACAGGTGATCGGCAAGAGACTCCTCGACGTAGACGTCGGCTAACTGAACCAACTGGTCGGCCGCCACGAGTGCGTGGCGATCGATCTAGGGACAGGCGCGGGCCAGGCTGTGCTGCGCCGCGCTCGACAGAATCCGCGCGAGCTCGTGATCGGCATCGACGCGGACGCTGCCGCGATGGCGGATGCCTCTCGCAAGGCCGCAGGCCCAACGCGACGCGGCGGCCTGTCCAACGCCATCTTCATCGCCGCCGCGGCGGAACAGCTGCCAGGTCCGTTGATGGGCAGGGTCGACCTGATCACCATCGCGCTGCCCTGGGGCTCACTCCTGCGCGGCCTTCTGTCCGCAGATCGGTGCCTGCTTGACGGCATCACGGCGTGCCTCCGCGATGGCGGCGAGCTTGTTGTCCTTCTGTCGGCAGCGGAGCGCGACGCGGCGGCGAACACAACCCTGACCAGCGACGACGACGCGGCGAGACTGGCCGAGGGTTATGAGTCGGCTGGTCTGAAGGTCGTCGATTTTCGTCCGGCAGATGCCTCTGATGTCAGTCGGCTGTCGTCGGGCTGGGGTCGGCGCATGGGCATCCCGGCCCGGCGATCGGCCTGGCTATTTCGGACTAAGCCGGTCCCGTTGGACCCTCTGCCTCGCGTCCCTTGTAGTACGCATCGCGCAGATGCACGGGCACTGCCCGTGCGCGAGACCGGATGTTGATGAACTCGACGAACACCGAGAAGCCCATCGCGAAGTAGATGTACTCGCGCGGGATCTCGATCGCAAATCCCTCGGCGATCAATGACGTCCCGATCAGCAGGAGGAAGCTTAGCGCCAGGATCTTCAGGCTTGGGTGGCGTTCGACGAGCTCGCCGATCGGCCGCGAGGCGAAGAGCATCACGATCACGGCCAGGACGATCGAAGCGACCTGGATGACGAGGACGTCAGACATGCCGACCGCGGTGATGGTCGAATCGAGCGAGAAGATGATGTCCAGGATCATGATCTGGATGACCACGCTGGTCAGGTTCCCGGCGGCGGACTTCGTGCCGCTGCTCTCCTCGCCTTCCAGCCGCTCGTGGATCTCGAAGGTGGCCTTGGCGATCAGGAAGAGCCCGCCCGCGATGAGGATGAGGTCGCGTCCGCTGAAGTCGTGGTCGAGCACCCTGAACAGCGGTTGCGTCAGCCCGACGATAAGGAAAATGCCGAAGAGCAGGATGATCCGGGTGACCAATGCGCCGGCCAGGCCGAGCACTCGGGCACGCTCTCGATCCTTCGGCGGCAGCTTGCCGGCCATGATTGAGATGAACACGATGTTGTCGATGCCCAGCACGATCTGGAGCGCAGTCAGGGCGATGAGGGCGACGATGCCCTCGGCGGTCAGCAGCTCCATGTGCTCCGGAGTCTATCGTGGGCCCGACCTGCAGGACTCAAGGGAGGAACCGGAATGCATTGCACGTCGATCGTCTTGAACATCCGAAGAGAGAACGTCCAGGATTTCGAGCGTGGGTTCCGTGAAATGGAGATGCCCACGCATGAGGACCTTTACGACCGCGGCCTGCTGGTAGTGTCGGCGCTGGCGCGCGTCGAAGACATCTCGACTGAGCGGGTCCAAGGAGCGGTCCAGTACCTGGTGATCGCGATATTCAAGGAGCACGAAGGCCACACCGCGCACGACGCCGATGCGCGCTTCAAAGCGTGGAACGAGATTGCCGACGCCTACCAGGTCAGGGACCCATTCGTGTTCGGGGGAGACAGCATCGTCACCCAGGGCCCGTAGGCGTCGCCACTCGCGCCACTCAGCCACGAAAAGAGGAGGAGGGCCACGGCGCCTCCTCCTCGCGTTCGTTGGTTTTCGGCCGGCCCTACTGGCGGCCGCCAGCTGCTACTTGGGCGCGGCCGCGCCCTTTGCCTTCTTGGTGGACGTCTTCGGCTTCTTGCCGCCGCCCTTGCTGCCTGGTCCCTTGTCGCCCATCGTCGCTGACCCCTTTCCGTGCGTTGGTGGACTGAATCGTACCCACGCAAACGAGCGGGCGCTAGCCCTCGGCGACGTACCTCCGCTCGCCGGTATTCGGATCGGCAAAGACGCGCATCCGACGGCCGCTAGTTGTGATTCCCGAACACGTTGTTGACAACTGAGAGCCCCGCTGCATGGTGAGGGGTGTTGTTGAAACACCACACCGGCAGGAGGCTCTCATGGCTCATCGTAGTGCCCGACTCAGCGTGT
>JBPCLD010000236.1:0-8620 GCA_051003655.1 Candidatus Limnocylindrales bacterium
CGGAACGGCTATGTATGCGCAGACGGCGATGGAGCGCATGGCGCTTCTCCGACCTGCCGACTGGGATGTGGTCGGCCTGCAGGGCTGGACGCGGCTCGGGCACGAGAGCGCGCTACCCACGGCGATCCGGCGCGCCGTGCAAAACGGCATTAACACCGATGCTCAGACGATCTTCCCTCCGGTTCGCGCGTCCGCAGTCGGAGTGGGTGGTCCTGCCATCTACAACAACACGATCACCGACGGCTGGGCCGGTATCGACATCGGCGATGACGGCCATGTCATCTACGGCAACGAGTCGCACACCAACAGCGTCGGCATCCGGGTCACCGGGATCGACAACCACATCCACGACAACGACTTCCGGTCAAACACCCTCTACGACTGCACCGACACGTCGCCCTTGGGTGGCGGCACGGCCAACACCTCGAACCTGTGGACCAGCAACCAGGGCAACACGGACCTGCCCGATGGAATCTGTATCGCAGACGCTCCCTAGGAGGATCCGCCTCCGCTCGGGATCCACGCGCGCGTGACCCGGGGCGGCCACGCGCGCGCCCACAACCAGGGCACCGCGCCCCAGGCGAGCAACATGTAGTCGATACGCAGCGGCCGTGGGTAGTTCAGCACGATGTCGAGCTGCCTGACTGTGGCCGGCCACGTGGCGAGCGTCAAAACCGCCATCACGGCAAGCATCGCCAGACCAGGTAGCCAGGCACGGCGGGCGATGAACGGCAACAGCAGCGCTGGAACGAACTTGAGGCCTGCGCCCAGGGCCCACAGCAGGCCGCCCAGTCGCGGACCCGACCAGTACGCGACCCACGTTCCGAGCGCGATGAAGATGTTGATGTTGCCCGTGTCGAGATTTGCAGCGATCGACGGCCCGAGGACAGCGACCAGGACCGCCGTGCCCAACGGGCGGCGCTCGTATGCCCACAAGACGGAGAGCGCAAACAGTCCGATGTTCGCCGCGCGCCAGACGAACCAGGCGATATCCCACGGAATCAGCGCCCAGGGCAGGAACAGGTAGAGCGTCCACGGGGCATAGGCGTATGGCAGGGGCACCGGTGGTGCCACGTACAGGCCAGGATTGACCAGGTAGATGTCCTCGCCCGATAACCAGCGCTGTACGCCTGCCCAATATGCCAGGGCGTCCGATCCGGCCAGCCCGCCGCGGGCATAGATGAAGGCGAGGACGAGGCCACCGGTGATCGCGATGAGGGCGATCGCAAGCAGGCGTCGAGGATCACGGAGGCGACTCGGCGGGCCGCCGGGCAGGGATCGGGCGGGGCTTCGTTCGTCCTCCTCGTCCGAACGTGTTGGGCGCCCCCGCCCGGCGCACATCCTAACGCTGGCGCGCATGCGCCGCAGCGGACTCTGGGTGCGACAAATCGAGCGCAAGACGGGCCTTCCTCATCAGAAACAGACGGTACAGGGAGTGGGCGCGCCGTACCCGCAGCCGGGCTCGGTGGCGTCCTTCCGCGACGGCCCTTCTTCCATGCCATACTCCGAGACCATGACCGGAGGCCATGTCATCATCATTGGTGGCGCGGAAGACAAGGTTCGAGAGCGGGTAATTCTGTCCCGCTTCATCACGCTGGCCGGTGGCCCGGATGCGCGAATTGCCGTGATCAGCACCGCATCGTCGCTGGGACCTTTGGCGGGCGAGATGTATCGCCGCGTGTTCGGCGAGCTTGGCGCCGCTGAGGTGCACCCGATCCATGCCTGGAACCGCGCACAGGCCAATGATGCTGACTCCGCACGCACAGTCCGCGATTCGACCGGCATCTTCTTGACCGGCGGCAATCAGCTGCGCCTATCGTCAACGATCGGCGGGACGGCGCTGGCGCAGCAGATCGTCAGGCGTCACCGCGAAGGCGCCGTTATTGCTGGCACGAGCGCAGGTGCCTCCGCGATGAGCACGCACATGGTCGCATTCGGCGCAAGTGGCTCCACGCCAAAGCAGCGTATGGTCCAGATGGCAGCAGGCTTGGGCATTCTTCCCGGCGTCATCATCGACCAGCATTTCGAGGCGCGGAACCGGCTTGGCCGGCTACTGGCGATCATCGCCTCCAATCCGTCGCTGCTCGGCATCGGCGTCGACGAGGACACCGCGGGCGTGGTCGGGCCGGACCGCGTGCTGGAAGTGATCGGCCGGCGCAGCGTGACCATCCTCGACGGTGCCGAATCGGAGACCGACGCATGGGAGGTCAAGGCCCACAAGCCGGTCATGATCAGCAACGTTGTCCTGCACTCGCTTCCACCGGGCTATCGCTTCGACCTGGAGCGTCGCGAGCGCGTCGCGGCGCCCATGCTGCGCGCTCTGGAGTCCGACTCGATCGCCTCGGGCTGACGCAGGAGAAGACGATCGCAACCACCCGCGCGCCACGCAACGCGAGAGATGGCAACCGTGACGACGGGGGCAAACCCGAGCCGCGCAGCAGAGCCAAAGGCTCTGCGGACACTCGTAATTCGACGGCGGAAACCCCGCAGCCCACCCTGCGCATCCTCGACACGCGCGTCCTGCGCGGGGCAAATGTCTGGTGGCGCACGCCGGCGATCGTGATGTACGTCGATCTGGGCGCGCTGGAGGACTGGCCCAGCAACAAGATCCCCGGCTTCAACGAGGGGCTCATGGGGTTGCTGCCGACGCTTGAGGACCATGCCTGCTCGCTCGGCCGCCGCGGCGGGTTCATCAGCCGGCTCGTGGACGGGACATGGCTGGGCCACGTCTCGGAGCACGTCGCTATCGAGCTCCAGAATCTTGCCGGCACCGAGGTCCACCTGGGCAAGACCCGAGGAGCGGGCGCCACCGGCCGCTACAACGTCGTCTACGAGTACCGCGAGGAGGATGTCGGCGTGGAGGCCGGCCGCATGGCGGTCGCGTTGGTGAACCACCTCGTTTCGCCCGAGCAGGCGCCCTTCGATTTTGCGGACGCGATGGATGGACTCATCCGCCTTGCCGAGCGAGAAGCATTCGGGCCATCGACAGGGGCGCTGATCGACGAGGCGGTGTCGCGCGACATCCCCTGGATCCGGCTGGATCGCCATTCACTGGTGCAGCTCGGCCAGGGCATCCATCAGCAGCGCATCCGGGCCACGATGACCTCGCGCACGGGCGCGATCGGCGTCGATATCGCCTCCGACAAGGGATTGACGAACAGCCTTCTCAGCTCCGCCGGGCTGCCGGTGCCGAAGGCCGAAGTTGTCCAGTCAGAGGACGCCGCCGTGGCCGCCGCGGCCAGGATCCGATACCCGGTTGTCGTCAAGCCGCTCGACGGCAACCACGGCCGCGGTGTGAGCCTCGATCTGCGTACTGAAGAGGATGTCCGTCGCGCCTACCCGATCGCCCTCGACGAAAGCCGCCGCCGCGACGTCGTGGTGGAGTCGTATGTGACCGGAAACGATTACCGAATGCTGGTCATCGGCGGCAAGCTGGCCGCGGTGGCGCAACGAGTGCCGGCGGGCGTGACCGGCGACGGCAGGCACACCGTGCGCGAGCTGGTCGATCTCGAGAATGCCGATCCACGTCGCGGCATCGGCCACGAACGGGTCCTGACGCGCATTCGTGTCACGCAGGCCGCCGAGGAGCTGGTGGCCAAGCAGGGTCTCACCCTTGACGACGTGCCGGCCAAGGGTCAGCGAGTCCAGCTCGCGTCCACCGGAAACATGTCGACCGGCGGCACGGCCATCGACCGGACACGCGAGGCGCATCCGGACAACATCGAGATCGCCGAGACGGCCGCGCGCATCGTCGGCCTCGACGTGGCCGGGATCGACTTCATCGCGCCTGACATCACTGTGCCGGTACGCGAACAGGGCGGCGCCATCGTCGAGGTCAATGCGGCGCCGGGCTTCCGAATGCACACCAACCCGACCGAGGGCGAGCCGCAGTACGTCGCCAAGCCGGTCATCGACCTTCTCTTCGCGCCTGGGTCGAATGCCCGCATTCCGATCATTTCGGTGACCGGCACCAACGGCAAGACGACCACGGTGAGGATGATCGGCCACATCCTGAAGCTCATGGGCCGGCGGGTGGGCATGACCACGACCGACGGCATCGTCGTGGACGGCCGGCTCATCCGGAAGGGCGACATGTCCGGCCCACGCTCGGCGCAGATGGTTCTCCAGAACCCATCCGTAGACACGGCGGTGTTCGAGGTTGCGCGCGGCGGGATTTTGCGGGAAGGCCTCGGCTACGACCGCAACGACGTCGCGGTGGTGACCAACGTGACCGGCGATCACCTGGGCCTGCGCGGCGTCGAGACGATGAGCCAGCTGGCCCATGTCAAGTCGGTCATCGTCGATGCGGTGCCGCGCGCGGGGACGGCAGTCCTCAATGCCGACGATCCGCTGGTGGCCAGGATGGCGCGACAGTGCCGCGGCACCGTCGTGTACTTCTCGATGGCCGCACCGGGGACAGAGGCTGCTGATCGCATCGACGGCCACTGCGGTCGCGGCGGAGCGGCGATGATCGTGCAGCCGAGCGACGATGGCGAGCTGGTCGTGCTGCGGCACGCCGATCGGACCCTGCCGCTGCTGTACACGCACCTGATCCCGGCGACGTTCGGTGGCCGCGCGCGGATGAACGTGGCCAACGCCCTGGCCGCGGCCGCGGCGGCGTGGGCCGCTGGTGCGCACCTTCACGACATCCGCCAGGGCCTGCGCACGTTCACCACGTCGTTCTTCCAGGCGCCCGGTCGCCTCAACCAGCTGGACGTGAACGGCTACAAGGTCATCCTCGACTACTGCCACAACGTCGACGGCATGCGCCGGCTGGCCGAGTTTGTCGACCTCCTGATGCGTCCTGTCGACGGCGAACCTGGAGAGCCCGAACGTGGAGACCGCCGCGCGTCGCCAAAGGCGATCGGCGTCATCGGAATTCCCGGCGACCGACGGGACGACGACCACCACGAGTACGGACGGCTGGCCGGACACGCCTTCGACGTTGTCGTCGTCAGAGAGGACAAGAATCTCCGCGGCCGCAAGCCCGGCGAGGGTGCCGATCTGGTGCTGGCCGGCGTCAAGCGCGCGCAGACCGAGGGCGGGCGGGTGCGTGATGCCTCGATCGTGCGCGACGAGCTCGAATCAGCGATCGCGGGCCTCAAGGCCGCCGGCCAGGGTGACACGGTCGTGATCTGCGCCGACAACATCACCGGCGTGTATCGACGCGTGATGGAAGAGGTCAAGTCGCGCGGCGGCGGTGCCGCAATCGCCGACCCGGGCGAATTCTCGGTCGAGGAGGGCTGAGTCGCAAGGAGGACGGGAGGGCCCGGCGTGCCGGGACTTCACGGCCGACGCGCAGCAGGGCACGAAGTGCCGCTGCAGAGAGATAGCTAACGACGGACGCGACGAGTCCGGGGCGCGGGATGACCCACAGGGCGAGCCGATCGGGATCGTGGCCGTCGTCCACCGCCGGCGCCCATGAGCTCGCGCAGGTCGGCTATCTGGGCGACATCGTCGACGATCTGGGCCCCGGCTGACGCCAAATACGCGCCGATCTCGCCGCGCTGCTGATGGCACATTGCGACGATGACCCTGGGCGTCCCGTCGTCGGTTGCGGCCAGCCTGCCTTCGGTCGTGAGCTCGCGGCGGATCGCCTCGAGCTCGTCCCGGTAGACCGGCACGTCGCCGAGGGCCACGCCCGCCGCCCGCAATCCCTCGCGCAGCTCGCCGACGACGCTGGCTCGGGACCGGCCGCGCAGGTACCGGATCGACTCCTTGATCGCGACCTGATCGGCGCGCGACCCGGCCGCGAAGGCCAGCGAGCGGATGTAGTCGGCGGGTCGGTCGCCGGCTGTGCCAACGATCACCGAGAGCGTTCCTCGACGCTTGCCGCGTCGTCCGACCAGCGCTTCTGCCGTCGCTAGAAGGACGTCGAGCCCGGCCACGTTGTGGGCGTAGTCGACAATCAGCAGCCTGTTGCCCAGGCGGTGTAGGTTCAGGCGGCCGGGCAGTTGATCGGGCGAGTTGCGGACGTCGCGAAGCCCGGCCGCGACCTGCTTGATGCTGAAGCCCAGCGCCCGGGCGCCGCCGGCAGCGGCCAGCGCATTGGCGATGTTGTGGCGCGCGAGACCGCCGACGGTCGCGCCCACGTCGACCGCGCGAACGATTCGCCTCGCTTCCCTGCCTTCGACCTCGACCATCCAGCCGTCACCTTCGAGCACGAAGGCGCGACCGCCTCGCTCCAAATGGCGGCGGATCCGCGCGCTGCGTGGTTTGAGGCTAAAGAAGTAGACCGGGGCGCCGACCCGCCGGGCCACTGCGGCGATGAGCGGATCGTCAGCATTCAGTACGACTGCGCCCTCCGGCCGAGTCACGCGGCAGATGACCGACTTCACCTCGGCCAGCTCGGGCAGCGTGTGGACACCTTGGAGATCGAGATGATCGCCGCTGACGTTGGTCAGCACGCTCGCATCGTTCGACTGGTATCCCAGGCCGCGCAACAGGATGCCGCCACGGGCGGTCTCGAGCACGGCTAGGTCGACGTCTGAGCGTTCCAGGATCGTCTTCGCCCCCGCCGGCCCGGTGAAATCCCCGGGCTCCACCATCACGTCGTCCACCAAGATGCCGTCGGTCGTGGTCATACCGACGTGCCTCCCGGCAAAGCGAGCGATGTGGGCGATCATCCTCGTCGTCGTGCTCTTGCCGTTGGTTCCGCTGATGCTGATGATTGGGACCTGGCGCATGGCGTCTGTGTGCCATTCGGGCGCCGGGCCGGCTGCTGTTTCACCCAGACGACGCAGCGCGCGTTCGAACAGCCGCTCGCCGCGACCCGACTCGTCAGCCAGGCGGAAGGCAGC
Source organism: Candidatus Limnocylindrales bacterium (assembly GCA_051003655.1). GTDB lineage: Bacteria > Chloroflexota > Limnocylindria > Limnocylindrales > CSP1-4 > JALYGJ01. The sequence goes on from JBPCLD010000236.1 coordinate 6,801, forward strand.
GTTGGCGATCAGCTCGGCCCGTTCCGCTTCACGCCACGGAAAAGCGACGATCCAGTGGCCGGGCTCGCTCGTCCTGTGGATGCTCACCGGGACCTGTTGGCCCAGTCCTCGTCTGTGCAGACGCCGCACCCAGCGCGTCATGGCGCCGACGACCCGTGGGGCCCGTGACGGCGGGACCGCTGCGCTCAGCCGCACGAGGGCGTGCCGCGCGGGCAGCCGATCGCCGTACCACGTGCGGCGGCGCCCCACGGTCACTTCGATCCTGACCGTGGGCTCCAGCCGATAGAGGTTCGGTCCGTCCAGCAGACGGACTTCAACGAGTCGCACGGTCGCCGGAGTATAGGAGGGCTCGGTCGCGTACAGTCGGCCCGTGATTTCCGAGGCCCGACTGAAGTCCCTTGGCGCCGCCATCGAGGCCAGCCTGCCCGACTACCTGGCCGACCTCGAGCGGCTGGTCAACATCGATTGCGGGTCGTACAACAAGGCCGGCGTCGACCAGGTCGGGCGGTGGGTCGCCGAGCAGCTGCGCGACCTCGGCGCCAGCGTGACCATTGAGCCGCACGGGAAGCTAGGCGACACGATCGTCGGCGTCATCGAAGGGGGCGGCACGGGCAAGGCGCTGCTCGTCGGGCACCTCGACACCGTGTTCCCGGACGGCACCGCCGCCGATCGCCCGTACCGGGTGCGCGACGGCCGGGCCTTCGGACCAGGCGTGGACGACATGAAGGGCGGCCTGCTGGCCGGAATCTATGCCCTGCGCGCCCTGCGCAACGGCGGGCGAGACGAGGCGTCAGCGAGCGACTGGCTGCCCTACGGCCGGCTCGTGTTCGTGGCCGTTCCGGACGAGGAGATCGGTTCGCCATCGAGCACGGCCGTGATCACTCGCGAAGCGGAGGGCTCGCAGTTGGCGCTGGTGCTCGAGTCGGCGCGTGACAACGGAGACATCGTCAGCGCGCGCAAGGGCATTGCCGATTACATACTGCGTTTGAGCGGGCGTGCGGCTCATGCAGGAGTGGAGCCGGAGAAGGGACGCAGCGCGGTGCTTGAGGCGGCACACAAGACGCTCGCCTTGACTGCGCTCAATGGTCGCTGGCCGGGCGTGACGGTGAATGTCGGCGTGATGCGCGGCGGCATCCGGCCCAACGTCGTGGCCGAGAGCGCCGAACTTGAGATCGACCTCCGCGCGACGAAGCGTGCCGACATGGACGCGGCCGAGGCGGCGATACGCGAAATCTGCGCCCAGGGCGTGGTAGCCGACGTCAGCTGCGCCCTCGAGCGACGCGTGCGCTGGTGGCCGATGGAGAAGTCGCCCCAGACGGCGGCCCTGGCCGATTTGGCAATCGACCTCGCGACTCGGATCGGATTCAGCCTGCGCGATGCCTCGACCGGCGGTGCATCCGATGCCAACACCACCTCCGGCATGGGCGTGCCCACGCTCGACGGCCTGGGCCCAGTCGGCGGCGCCGACCACGCCCCCGGTGAATATCTCGAGCTTGATTCGATCGTTCCGCGCGTCCAGCTGCTGGCGGCGCTGCTGCTCAGCGCAGCCGAAATGTGACACTTCGCGCCAGGCAATGCGTAATATCAGCCGGCGCGTCGATGAGGCTATGGCGGCGATTGTGACCGTTGTGGGACAGCCCACAGTCAAACCCGCCAGCGAACACGGATACTGCCCCTGATGAACGCCGAGAACCCAACCGAGTACGAATTCGTGATCATCGGTGCCGGCGCTGCCGGAGAGGCCGCTGCCCACGAGGCGATCCGACTCGGCGCGAGTGTCGCCGTGGTCGAACGGGAGCTCGCCGGCGGTTCGTGCCCGT
>JBPCLD010000237.1:0-21383 GCA_051003655.1 Candidatus Limnocylindrales bacterium
AGGCTGTCAGCATGAAGGCGTCGGCGCGGAAGTGGAGCCGCTCGGCGATGGTGCCGACAACTGTCCGCGCGCCGAACGAGAGCTGCTCGATCATCAGCTGCGGACTGGGCCGGATGTCGAGCATGCCTGCCCGCCAGGACGCGAAACCGATTACGACAAGGGTCAATCCAATCGTCGCGACGTTGAGCAATAACACTGTGTTGAGATCCAGCCGGCCGATCAGGACGAGGCTGATCAGCAGGACGGTCAGGACCGCGCGGCGAACGAACCGGACGGTGTTGTAGGCCAGCAGGCGCTGTCGTCCAAGCAGCCCGGTCAGACCAATCGCGTAGGCGAGCTCACCCGGCAGGCTTATCGCAACGAGGATCAGCTGCGACTGTGTGAGCGGCGGCATGATCGCCGCCAGGGGACCGGTTGCATCGTGTCCGTCCGCCGCTGGGCCGTACAGGAGCAGGATCGCAATCGCGCCCAGTCCGCCGACGACCAACGCCCAGAAGAGGCTGTTGGCGAAGGCGCGCCGCGCGACGGCGACTGAGCGAGCTGCAAAAACGGCCAATGATCGATCGAGCCCCAGGCCCAGGATGGCGGCGCCCAGGCTGGTCAGTGCCAGGACCAGGGTGAAAGCGCCCTTCCCTTCTGGACCAAGGCCACGAGCCAGGACGACATCGCCGATGAGGACCGCCGCCGTCAGCGCGAGTCGCCCGCCGAACGTGACGATGACGTCGCGACCGACTCCATGCCGCGCATCGACATGATGTTCGGGCGGCGCGGCCGCGTCAGCGGTCGCGGAGGCCACGGAACCAGTCCAGGGTTTCGGCCAGGCCATCGCGCAGGCTCACGCGAGGCTCGTAGTCCAGTACGCGCTGGGCTTTGGAGATGTCGCTGAAGTTACGTGGCACGTCGCCGGCACTTGGCGACAGGTGCTGGATCTGGACAGCGTGGCCACCCACCTCGAAGAGCTCTTCGGCCAACTCGAGAATGCTGGTCTCGCGGCCGGTGCCCACCTGGAAGACCTGCCCAGCGACGTCCTCGGCCTGGGCGTCCAGGCAGGCCACGACGACGCTGGTCACGTCGGACACGTGCACGAAGTCACGGGTCTGGTGGCCATCGCCGCGGATGACGATCGGGCCACCTTCGAGATATGCGCGGATGAAGGCGGCAACGACGCTGCCCTTGTGCGCCGACCGCGGACCGTAGGCATTCGCGAACCGGAGAGCGACCCCCTGGAGGCCGTACGCGTGGTGATACGCGCGCAGATATGCCTCGACCGACGCCTTCGCCGCTCCGTAGGGAGACACCGGATCCGAAGTGAGCTTCTCGCTGGCGGGCGATGGATGACCACCCACCGCAGCGTTTGATGAGGCGAAGACGATCCTTTCCACTCCCGCCGCCCGCGCCAGCTCGATCAGCTCAATGGTGGCAACCAGGTTGACCCGGAGGTCCTCGAGGGGCATGGCGATCGATTCGGGCACGCTCGTCTGAGCAGCGAGGTGCACGACCGCTCGACAGCCCACGATGGCGTCGGCAACCGCACGCTGGTCACGGATGTCGGCCTTGAGGAGCCGAGCTCGAGTGGATTCGACATGGCTGAAGCCCACGGCGACGCCGGAGTCCAGGACGGTCACCTCGTCGCCACGATCGAGCAAGGTTGTCGTCACCGCCCCGCCAACGAAGCCGGCGCCGCCCGTGACCAGATACCGATCGCCCAGCTCGCCCTCCGCCCGTCGCGCTCCACTCACAGACTGTCGTTGTCCCCCGGACATTCATCGCGCCCGGCCTCGGCCGATCAGCCTAGCAGCGTCCGTGGGCCCATTTCATAGCCCAAAAGCGTGTCCCAAACGTTCGGGCGATCCAACACATAGCCTTCGTAACGTGGACGCCCCCTGGCGTGGTCGAGAGCTGCCATCTGGGTTCGTGGTTGCCGTTGCGCTGGTAGCCGTGTATGTCCCGCTCAGGGCGGCTGGCTCGCCAGAGCCGTGGACCCTCGCCTGGCTGGTTGCAGCCGTTGCCGCCACCCTGGTCTCGCCAGCCTGCGGCCTGACTATCCTCGCGGCAATCGGACCGTTTACCCAAGCTGTCGGCGACGACGGCCGTATCAGCGCCGTGCCATTCCTTCTTGCAGCCCTCGGAGCAGGCACGGCGGTGCGACTGGTCATCGCTCGTCCCTGGCCACGGCCGTCACTGCCGCTCATCCTGGCGGCGATCGTGTTCATGGGCACCGCGGTTGGCGTTCTCATCACCACTCTCTCGTTTGGGCTGGACCGAGGTATGCAGGGTGCCCAGCTGTGGGTCCCCGGCATTGGCGGCGCGATGACCGTGCTCATCTGTTCTGCCTGGGTGGCATCGCGCGGCGATCTGCGCCCGCTGCTGGTCGCCACGGCCAGCGTGTCGGTTGGTGCAACGCTCAGCCTGCTCAACCTGGCCAGCGGCGACGAGCTCAGGACGAGCCTCCTTGCCTGGCTACTGCGTGCGGACATCGATCCAAACCGGCTGGGCGGGCTCATTCCGGCGCCCAACGCGGCCGCAGCGATCTTCCTTGTCGGATTCTCGGTCGCTGCTGGTTTAGCACTGCTTCACTGGCGGCGCGAGGTGCGCTTCGTAGCTCTTGGCGCGGCAGCGGTCCAGCTGGTGGCCTTGGCGCTGACCCACAGCCGGGCCGCCCTGCTCGGGCTGTGCCTGGCCGGCGCCGTGTTGATCTGGCGCAGGTGGCGCCGCTTGGGCCGCTTGACCGCATTCGCCGTGGTCATCGTGGCTGCCGCGGTGGCAATCTCGGCGGGCATCATTCGCGACGTCCCCGTGGTCGCTGATGAAAATCGCCTCGCGGCGTGGGTCGCCAGCGTGCGCATGTGGCTCGACCACCCGCTGGTGGGCGCTGGCTTTAGAAGCTTCGAGTGGCTCCACGGTCAGTACGGCAGCCCGATCTTGGACGCGCCGCACAACGAATGGCTACGCTTCTTCGCCGAGGAGGGAACGTTTGTTGGCGTCGCCGGCGTCGTCTTCGCGCTGGTGACGCCGATCAGCCTGTTGCGCGTCCCCGGCTACGTCGGCGCCGGCGCAGCGGCGGCCGCGGCGGGCCTGTTCATGATGGCGAGCTTCAACAACCCGTTCCTCTATCCGCAGGTCAACGTGCCCGGATTTTTGATCATCGGTGCCGGCCTTGGGCTGGCGCTTCGGCGCTTCGATGAGCCGAGTGAGCCGGGAGAGTCGCCGACCCATACCTGACGCGGGGATGCCATACCGTCATCCGCGCCGGGGTCAGGGAGCGGGCGCGGTCGTCCTTTCGGGAGCCCAGCGCACGCCCATTTGTAGCCTTGCACGATCGATTCGGTCGGCGTGGTCGCCAATACGACGGAGCATCGAGCGCAGCAGCTCCGGGCCCAGCAGGTTTGGCAACAGGCCCAGCTCCAGCAGCTTGGTGTGCTTCGGGTTGTAGTAGTGCTGCTCGGCCTCGATTCGCGGATTCGGGGCGTGGACAACGCGTGCCTCAATGCGCATCTCGAGCGCTGCGGCGCGTACCTTCTCGGCGAGCTCGGCGACGCTGAACTGCTCAGTGAATTGGTTGTAGACACGAAGCTCGCCCGGGGCGGCTGGGTTGTGCATCGTCAGCTCGACGCACGCCACGGTGTCGCGGATGTTGATGTAGCCACGAATCTGGCCACCCAGGCCGTAGGGCGTGATCGGCTCGCCGGCAATGGCCTGGACGCAGAAGCGGTTTAGCGCGGTGCCGAATACCTCGTCGTAGTGAAAGCTCGTGGCCAGGCGAGGATCGAGGGAAGATTCGTCGGTTTCGACCCCATACACGACCCCTTGGTTCAGCTCGGTGGCCCGCAGCTGCCAGATGCGACAGGCGAAATGGATGTTGTGCGAGTCGTGGACCTTGGACAGGTGGTAGAGCGATCCGGGGGTCTTCGGATACAGGAACTCGTGGCTTCGACCGTTGTGGTCAACGCGCAGGTAGCCCTCTTCGATGTCGATGTTGGGCGTGCCGTACTCGCCCATCGTGCCGAGCTTGATCAGGTGCGCCTCGGGCGCGTGGTCGCGCATCGCGAACAGTACGTTGAGGGTCCCGATGACGTTGTTCGACTGCGTGTAGGCCCCGTGCGCGACGTCGATCATCGAGTAAGGCGCGGAGGGCTGCTCCCCGTAGTGGATGACGGTGTCTGGCTGGAAGCCGCGAATGATCGATTCGACGAAGGAGTACTCGACCAGGTCGCCGACGAAGACTTCGATCTCGCGCCCGGTGAGCGCCTGCCACGCGGCGATCCGCTCATCCAGCGTTCCGATCGGCATGAGCGGTGCGACGCCAAGCTCACGCTCCCATTCCCGCTTGGCGAAGTTGTCGACGACGGCGACACGGTGCCCGCGCGCCGAGAGATGCATGGCCGTTGGCCAGCCCAGGTACCCGTCCCCACCAAGGATCAGGACACGCCTGGCGTCCGCCTGATCGAGGATCAGCGACCCTCCTGGCTGACCACAGCCGGGATCGTGCGCAGCATGATCTTGAGGTCCATCAGCAATGACCAGCGATCGATGTAGTCGAGATCAAACGAGACGCGACGATCGAAGCTTTCCTCGCTGCGCGCGGCAACCTGCCACAGTCCGGTCAGGCCCGGCCGCATTGTCAGGCGTCGGCGATGCCAGACGCTGTACAGGTCAACCTCGCGCGGTGGCGCAGGTCGTGGCCCGACGATGCTCATCTCGCCGCGCAGCACGTTGATCAGCTGCGGCAGCTCGTCCAGGCTTGTCTTGCGCAAACGTGCGCCGATGCGGGTCGTGCGCGGATCATTGGTCATCTTGAATGCGGGACCGTCGATCTCACTCAGGTGCTCCAGATCCGAATAGCGAGCCTCTGCGTCGGGCACCATGGTTCGGAACTTGAGGCACGTGAACAGCCGCCCATGCAGGCCAACTCGTTGCTGGCGGAAGAGGACCGGCCCGGCGTCAAACATGCGGATGTAGGCAGCGATCAGCGCGAACACCGGGCTCAGCATGACCAGCAGTGAGCCGCTGATGACGACGTCCAAGATCCGCTTTGCACCCATGGCCACGGCACGGTCTGGGCCATATTGGAAGGAGACGATCGGCGTCCCGCCGAGCTGCTCATAGCGCCCCCCGGCCAGCACGCTGTTGAGCGGCGAGATGGCCACGCGGACGATCCGGCCTTCTTCCTCGCAGATCCTCGTGGCGGGCTCCACGTAGCTCCAGTCTGTCGGCGGCAGACAGACGGCAACTTCGTCCACGACCTGGTGGCGGAGCACGTCCTCGATGTCGTCCAGGGTACCGACGACCGGGCGGCTCACCGTCGACTTGGCCGCGCTCGGCCCAGACAGGTGACCCATGACGCGCAAGCCGAGCTCACGATGCTGCTCGACCTGGTTGGCGAACGCCTCAGCTTCCGGGCCGGAGCCGATGATGAGCATCTGGCGACTCATGTGACCGCGCCGGCGCAGATCGGTGAGCGCGAGACGCAGGAATGCTCGCGACGCGACGGTGACGGCGGGCTGGGCGACCGCCAGCATGACGACGAAGATCCGACTGAAATCGTTCAGGTCCAGCAGGTACAGCGCGCTCAGTGAGATGGCCAACATCATCACCGTCGCCCGCAGGACATCGATGATCTCGCTGCGGAGCGTCCAATGGGTGCGCAATCTGTAGAGACGGAATGTCCACAGTGCGCCGACCCACAGGATGGCGAAGATGGCTGCCAGCCTGACCGGATCGACGCTGCCCAGGTTCCAGGACGCGTTGGGATCGATGAGATGGAAGCGAACCGTGGCCAGGACCAGGAACAGCACGAACGCGCTTAACGCGTCGGAAAGTACCAGTCCCGCCTTGAGCGGAACCATGTAGCTTCGAATCATTTTCTTGTACCCCACAGAGCACGCTCGGCTGGTCGCGGATCATACATTCGTACTATGAAGATGCACAGCGGGTACTAGGCGGATTTGGGTGCCAGAATGCACCGCCTTGGGCACTAGAACGGGAAAGGGTCGTCTCGGAGGCGGTTTCAGGCCTCGATTGAGTCGGCTAACCGCTCTCCGTATTGGCGCTCGTAGTAGTCGGCCCAGTCGCCCGACTTTGCGCGTCGCCACCAGTCGTCATTGGCAACGAACCAGGCGATCGTGTCGATCAGGCCACGTTCGAAGTCGACCGTCGGCTGCCAGCCCAGGCCGGCAGTCTTCGATCCATCCATCGCGTAGCGCAGGTCGTGGCCGGGGCGATCGGGCACGCTGCGTACCAGTGACCACGGCTTCGCCAACGCCTCGAGGATGAGCTCGGTGACGTCGCGGTTGGTGCGCGGCCCGGATCCAACGAGGTTGTAGACCTCCCCGGGTAGGCCATGCTCCATCACGAAACCGACGCCGTCGGCGTGGTCGTTGACGTGCAGCCAATCCCGCTGCTGGCGGCCGTCTCCGTAGAGCGGCAGCGGCTGGCCATCGATTCCGTTGGTGACGAAGAGGGGAATGAGCTTCTCCGGGTGCTGGTAGGGGCCGTACGTGTTGGCGCCGCGTGTGACGACTACGTCCAGCCCATACGTCGCGTGGTACGCAAGTACCAGTAGTTCGCCGGCCGCCTTGGCGGCCGAATATGGGCTTCGCGGCGACACAGGGTCAGTCTCAACGCTCGTTCCCTCGGCAACGTCACCGTAGACCTCGTCGGTGGAGATCTGGATGAATCGCACCGGGCGTCGGTCGGCTTCAGCCCGGGCGGCCTCCAACAGGACGTGCACTCCGAACACGCCGGTGCGCAGGAAAGCCTCCGCATCGAGGATGGAGCGATCGACATGCGACTCGGCGGCGAAGTTGATCACGACATCGGCCTCGGCGACGAGCGGCTGCGACACCTCGCGGTCGGCGATGTCACCGCAGATGAAGCTCATTCGCCGTGCCATGGCGGCGTCCGACTCGACCTCTGCCAGGTTCGCCCGGTTGCCCGCATAGGTGAGCTTGTCGAGCACGACGATGTGATCGTCCGTGCTGGCAAGGCGACGCCGCACGAACGCACTGCCGATGAAGCCGGCGCCGCCGGTCACGAGGAGCCTCATGAGCGCATCCGCGGAGCGGGCGGATCTGTGCCCGTCTCTCCTCCGGCGGCCAGCGTCGCCGCGTTCAGGAGCGATTCAATCGTGCCCGCGTCCGACCAGTGCCCGTCGAATTCGCGCCAGAAGAGGCGCCCGTCCGGGAGATAGTGATTGAGAACGTCGGTGATCTCGAACTCTCCGCGGCCGGAGGGCGAAAGGTGGGCGATGACGTCGAAGGCATCCGGGCGCAGGAAGTAGACGCCGATCGGGATCAGGTCGCTCTTGGGGTGCTCTGGTTTCTCCTCGAAGCCCTTGATGTTGCCGTCAGCGTCGAACTCGGCCACTCCGAATCGCTGCGGATCGGCGACCCGGTAAAGCAGGGTGCCGGCCCCCCACGGGCCGTCCTGGAACGCGAGTGCCATGTCGGCCAGCTTTGGCCCGCGAAGCACGTTGTCGCCCAGAACGACACAGAACGCGTCGTCGCCCACGAAGTCACGCGCCAGTCCGATGGCATGAGCGATGCCGAGCGCCCCGCGCTGGTAGCGGTAGGTGAGGTCAAGGCCGAACTCCTTGCCGTCTGCCAGGAGCTCGACGATGTCGCCGATGCTGCGGCCGCCGAGAACGACCATCACCTCGCGGATGCCCATGCCGCGCATGGTCTCGATGGGGTAGAAAATCATCGGCCGGTCGTAGACTGGCAACAGGTGCTTATTGGTCACCCGCGACAACGGATCGAGCCGGCTGGCAGTGCCGCCGGCGAGGATCAGTCCTTTCACGAGCCAGCCTCGGCGCGCTTCAGCCGGTGGGCGGCGAGCTCGAGAGTCTCGCGCGCGTCGATCGCCCGGTAGATGGCCCACGACACCCAACGCGGGTACGACCGCTCGTAGTACTGGCGGTAGAAGATTCGCATCGCCTCATGGAATGCGCGGATGGTCCGCCGCCGCGCCTGTCGCGAGCTGGCCCGCTTGATGTGGTGGGCGATCGCCGCGGGCGTGTACATCACCCGCCAGCCCGCGTTTTTGATGCGGTACGACCAGTCGATGTCCTCGCCGTACATGAAGTAGCGCTCGTCGAGCAGGCCGACCTCCGCCAGGGCCTCGCCGCGTACGAGCATGAATGCCCCGCACGGCGAGTCGATCTCGACCTCCTTGTCGTCATCGAGGTAAGTCAGGTTGTACTGGCCGAAGCGACGGCTGCGCGGGAACAGGCGCGACAGCAGCGTGAGACGGAAGAAGGCACGCGCCGGTGTCGGAAATGATCGACGGCACGCAAGGTCGAGGCTCCCGTCCGGGAGCGTCAGGCGTGGGGTGGCGCAGCCGACGTCGGGCCGAGCGTCCATGTACTCGACCATCGTGGGCACGGTGGCGGGCTCGACCTTTGTGTCCGGATTGAGCAGCAGGAGGTAGCGCCCGGTGGCCTCGCGCAGTCCCTGGTTCGACGCCGCGGCAAAGCCGCGATTGCGATGGTTGACGACCACCTTCGCGCCGGGGAGCGCCGGATCCACCGCCAACTGATCAAAGCCGCGCGACGCGTTGTCGATGACAAAGACCTCCAGCTTCAGTGCGCCGCTACCGGCCGCCAGAGCACGCAAGCAGGCCGACAGCAGGTCGGGCGTTTCGAAATGCACGATGACCACGCTGACATCAGGGCGGCTGGAACTTGGCTCCACGCTCTTCTCGCTGTCTGGGCGGTCCGTATACTCGTGCCGGTGGCCGTTTCCGTCGCACTCTACCCGACGGGACGAGGTCGGCGGGCGCCAGCGGTGTTAGCCGCCGCCGCCATTCTCGAGATTGCCTTCCTCCTCGTGGTGGCCGAACCGACATGACCCTGGGCCGGACCGCCTTCCCTCGCCCTGACGCATGGGCCCTCTGGTTTGTGGGCCTGGCGGTTGCGGCGTTCGTGCTGCTGCTCCTGCTCGGTCGCGGAATGACGTTCTTTCACGACGAGTGGCAATTCATCGACGGACGTGGCGGGTGGGATCTCGCGACGTTCATGGCCCCACACAACGAGCATTGGTCGCTGGTGCCGGTGGCCATCTACAAGGCGCTGCTCGCCACGGTCGGACTACGCAGCTACCTGCCGTACCAGGTTGTGGTTGTCCTGCTCCACGTACTCGCCGCGGGCGCGCTCTTCCGCCTGGTTCGTCGCGAGGCGGGGCCCACCGTCGCCGTCTGTGGAGCGGGCCTGTTCCTTGTTCTGGGAAGTGGCGGCGAAGATCTGTTCTGGCCTGCGGAGATCGGTTGGAATGCCGCAACCACCGCCGGCGCCTGGGCGCTGGTTGTCACAATCGAAAGGCGCCCCACGTGGTCTCCATGGGTCGCTGCCGTACTGCTCCTCGTTGCCGTGGCGAGCTCTGGCGTCGGCCTGTTCTTCCTGGTCGTGGTCGGCCTGGCGCTGCAGTTGACCGCGCAGGGTCGTCGCTCACTGTGGGTGCTTGTCCCGGCCGCCGTCGCGTACCTGGCGTGGTACCTGGCTTTCGGTCGAACCGCCGTGCGGTTTGACGTTCTCGCGCCGGCCAACCTCAGCGCAATACCCGACTACGTGGTCGTCGGCTTCGGGAACGCCATGGGCAGACTCACCGGCTGGGGGGACCAGCCCGGTCTCGTGCTGGCGGTGCTGCTGACGGTTGTGACCGTTTGGCGGCTGCTGGGCCCACGGCCACTGCTCCTCGGCACGGTGCTCGGTCTGGCCGGCGTACTGGCCCAGTTCGGCATCACCGGCCTGGCTCGCGCGGGCGTCGGCGCCGAGCAGGCGCAATCGGCACATTACGTGTATGTCGCTGCGTTCTTCCTGCTGCTGGCGATCGGTTCCTGGCTGGGTACTCTGCGCGTTGACCGCACGAGACCGCGCTCGCTGGCCGTGCTGGCCGTCCTGACCGCCATCGCCTTGTCGGCCAACCTATTGGCGCTGATGATCGCCCGGGCATCTTTCATCGACGCGGCAGAAAGGACGCGCGCCGCGATCACCGTCCTGACCCGGTTCGGGGGCTCAGCGGCCGTGCCGGCCGATGCTGCACTGTTTCCAATCCCCGGCCCGGCCCGCCTCGAAAGGATCTTCGCGACCTATGGATCTCCCCTGACAGATGCCATGGCACCGGCGCCCGAGCCATCACCGGCGGCACTCGACCGCGCCCTTTTCCAAGTGGTGGGCGACTCGGTCGCGGCGAGTCCGACACAGCTGCCAGCCGATACCACCGCACCGGCCATCGGGAGCGCGATGGATTTGACCACGCTGCCGATCGGAGCTTGTGTGGAGCTGCAACCGACGGGCGCGAGCCCTTCAGCGGACTTCACGACGTCGGGTGGCGCGTCCGTGTTCGCCGGCTCGGAAATCGGTGGCGCAGCGCGGATCTACCTTGCCCATTACGGGCCATTCCAGGAGCCTGCGTCGGCGGAGTTCATCATCCCGGCCGGCGCGATCGTTGCGCTGCCCGTCCCGGATCTGGGACCGGGCGTGACCTGGCGGGTGCGCATTGAGCCTCCACCTACAGGCGCCACGCGACTGTGCCTCAGGTGACAATTCGGGCCCGAAGAGAGTTCCTGGCTAGTCCCCGTAGCCGAATCGACGCATCGGGCCCTTGAGGGTCAGCTCCAGAAAGCGGCGTGCTGGCCACTTGATCCGCTCGCGCCAGCGATCGGCCGCCTTGGGGTCGATTCCTTCGCTCGACGAGCGCATGCCGTGCTTCTGCGGGACCTCGACGTCCGCTTCGACCGATGCCGGCATCTCGACACCGAGGAAGCCGAACACCCCGGGCAAGGTTTCGTCCGGCTTTTTCACGACGTCCTCGAAGCGCACCAGCATGTACTTGCCAGGGTGTCTCTTGAGCAGGGTCGCGTGCTTCCCCAGCGCGCGACGCCACGAGACGCTGTAGAGCAGCAGCAGATAGGACTCGAGGAGCAGGGGCACCCTCTTCATGAGCGAGTAGGGGAAACGATCGCGTGTCTGCCGGCGATAACGATCTGACACGTACACCGCGCGCGGGTCGCGCAGCATGTGAATCACACGGGCGTCAGGGAACCACTGGAGCAACGTGTCGACGTAGTTCAGGTGGGTGGGCGTCTTCTCGCCCATCACCGGCTTACCGGCGATGTCGGCGTAGATGCGCAGGAACGCCTGGAACAACCCGCGCTCAGTCCGTTCGGCAGCCAGCAGACGGCGCTCGATCTCCTCGCGCGGTACCTCGTCCTTCAGCCAGAACCAGTAGGGGCTTGGCCGGCGCCATCCGGCCAGCTTCTCGTACTCACCTGAATAGATCATGTCCACGATCTTCCGAACTGAGGCGTCGTCCCTGAGGTCCCCGGCGCGGCGGAAGAAGTGGCGCGCGCCGCGCCGGCCAAGAATGTGGCCCATGAAGTGGTTCTCGCGGGCGATGGCGATACGGTCAGACGTCTCGAGCAAGTAGCGCATCATGGTGGTGCCGCTGCGAGGCACGCCGACGATGAAGATGGCCTCGGGCTCGGTCGGCAGACGCGCTGGCACCGCGGCCATGGGCTCGGTTGCGGTGCGCTCGGTGGTCGCTACCACGCGTCAACGACTTTCAGGGGGGCGCCAAAAATGGGCCAGACAATCACAGCGAGCGTCAGCAGACGCACAGGTTTCATCCCCTCAATCCCCCTCTGGTGGCGACAATCATCGCCCGGCGTGTCAACCCGGGGCACCGGCCAGTAGTCCCGATGCTATTAAGTCAGCAGATCATGCCTCTCGAGGTAGGCTACGACCGCCGCCGCGTTCTGATCGACGGTTCGCCCGACTGTCTCGAGGCGCAGCTCTGGTTCCAGCGGCGGCTCGTACGGATCCGCAACACCAGTCATCCTCTCCACCTCGCCGCGCCGCGATGCCGCGTACAGGCCTTTGACGTCGCGCTGCATGACGACGTCGAGAGGCGTATCGACGAATACCTCGACGAACCCACCTTCGCCAGCGGCCGCGTTGACCATGGCCCGGACCTCATTGCGGGTGGATCGGTACGGGCTGACGAGGGCGCAGACGGTCATACCACCGTGTCGCGCGATCTCCGCGGCGACGAACCCCACTCGACGCACGTTCTCGTCGCGATCCTCGCGGTTGAAGCCGAGGCCGCGTGATAGGTGGGTGCGGACCACGTCGCCGTCGAGGACTGTGATAGTGCGGCCACGCTCCTCGAGCAGGGGCACGACTTGCTCTGCGGTGGTGGTCTTTCCCGATCCTGACAACCCGGTGAACCACAGGCAAACGCCGCGACTCACGATACGGCGACCTGCGGGCGAGGCTGCTTGTCACTCCCCGACTGCGGTCCGAACCAGATCTGCCCGACGTCGCGACCGAGGATCCCCGAAAGCCGTGCCACGTCCGGCGCGAATTCCACCTCGAGACGGCGGCGTAGCGCGGCAGGCACCTCGGCGCGCTTGGCAGTGGTACGGCGGAGCTGGCTGTGGCCGAGCCGGCGGGACAGCTCGCGTGTGCGGCTGTCCCCAATCAGAGCCGGAAGGAGCCGCCAGGCCGCGAACTGCAGCGGCCTCGTCCGCGCTATGGAGCGGATCAGGCCACCGCGCGAGCCGTGGGCCAGGTTGTGGGCGGCGAAGGATGGTGGCTGATAGGTGGGATCGACCTCGAGGAACTCCAGCAACCGGCGGAAATGGGTCTGTGGGTCGCGAACCATCTCCTCGAACAGGATCACGTGGACATGATCGGGTCCGAACGCGTCGAACCATCGCCCGATCTGCTCCCCGAAGTGCGCCCGATCGCGGTAAGTAGCGAGCAGGGGATTCGAGTCACGCGGGATGCGCTCGCCGGCGCGTCGATCGTCCTCCGCGGTCAGCGCCTCCTCGAAATCGGCCAGATCCTCGGTCCCACCGGCGAGCTTGTGTGCGTGGAGCGACGCAATCATGTCGACCGGGTTGCGCAGCAGAGCGACGATGCGCGCCGCTGGCTGATCACGCGCAATCAGCTCGGCCGCCTCCTTCGAGTAGAGGTATCGCGTTGAAGCCTCGCCGATGCGGGTGGCCTGGCCGGCATTTTCGAACAGCGCGAGATAGCGCTCGCGGTCCGTGTCGTAGCGCAGAAAGTTGCCGGACTTGTCCTGGGCAAGGTCGCGCGAATAGAAGCAGGGCTCCTTGACTCTTGTCATGAAGACCTCGGGGTGGCCCTTGAGCCACTCGTACAGCGAGGTCGTTCCACTCTTGGGCGCGCCAACGATGAACAAATCGGGACGCCGGGTCACTGAGCTCCGTTCCGGTTGCGAGGGGCCGCTTGGCGTCGATCAATGCGTGGCACCGATCGGTTCTGACTGCCGCGCTCTACGGCCAGCAGGTGGACTTGCAGGGCGGGCTGGTGAGCCTGAAACACGCACAATTGCACAGGCGAGGCCAGTCTATAAGACCTGAGCAAGTCAAAGCACGAGCGCGCTATGCTGGCCGTCCATGTCCCTCTCGCCTTCTCTTCGTCCTGACTTCTTCCACGTTGGCGTGTTCAAGGGTGGCAGCACGGCCCTCTATGAAGCCCTTCGCCGACACCCGCAGATCTATATGCCGTTCCACAAAGAGCCGCTCTATTTCGGCGACGACCTCACCCGCCGATACGGGCGCATGACGCTCGACGATTACCTGCGCCTCTTTCGCGACGCCAAGGCCGGGCAGCGGATCGGAGAGGCGTCCACCTGGTACCTGTACTCGACCACGGCCGCGCGCGAGATCAAGGAGTTCTCGCCCGACGCACAGATTTTGGTCCTGCTGCGCAACCCAGTCGACGTGATGTATGCCCAGCACAACCAGCTGCTGTTCAACGCCATGGAGACGATCAGCGACTTCGGCGAGGCCCTCGAGGCCGAGGATGACCGCCGGGCGGGACGACGGCTGCCGGAATGGCCGATCAACACCGAGAACCTCTTCTATCGCCACAGCGTCCGCTTCGCCGAGCAGCTGGAGCGCTATTTCGACGTCTTCGGCCGCGACCGGGTGCACGTGATGCTCTTCGACGACCTGACCCGGGACGGCGCGGCGGTCGTGCACGGCGTGCTCGAGTTTCTGGGCGTCGATCCGGCTCTTGCGGCTGTGCCGCCCAAGGCCAACGAGAACCGCCGGGTCCGGTCGCCGCGCCTCCAGCGGCTGATCTTCATGCCGCGCGCGCTGATGCCGCTGGCGCCGATGCTGCGCCGCTTTCCGCTCGTCCGCGCGATGCGGACGCGGCTGCTGAACATGAACAGCGAGGCGCGCCCGCGGGCAGCGATGGATGCGGCCCTGCGGCGTCGGCTGCTGGACGAGCAGGCACCCGAGATCGATAAGCTCGGACGGCTGATCGGCCGCGACCTGTCTGCCTGGCTCGAGCGGAGCAGCGAGCCGGGCAAATCAGTTGAGGATCGTGCTCGCCCAAATGCCGTCGCGCGTGACGTGGCGCTGTGACCTGGCTGCCGTAGATGTCGGCCCTGTCGACGTTACGCGAGAACCGTCAGCTATCCGGCGCGTGCGCGGACCGGGTTCACGCTCCAGGAAAGGAGGCCTGAGCGCCGGATCCGCATCGAAACCCCGTCCCACCCAGATACCGTTGAAATGCGCAACATTTGACGGTCGAACGGCACCCTGTCGCTTAACGTTGATTTGCTGAACAAATGGCGGGTGGCTGCCACCCCCCGTGCTATTGGTGCCTTTGATGCTCATAGCATCACCGTGCTGATGCTATGATGCCGCTATGAGAACGACGGTGACCTTGGATGAGGACGTCGCACGACAGCTCGAGCAGCTAAGGCGCGATCGGGGCGTTTCGTTCAAGGAGGCGATCAACTCGACCCTCCGGCAGGGGCTGAAAGGGCCCCTTAAAGCCCGTCGGTACAAGCTCAAGACTTATCCGATGGGTCTTCTTCCAGGCATCAATCTCGACAAGGCGCTTCAACTCGCGGCGGAGTTGGAAGACGAAGAGATCATTCGCAAGCTCCAGCTTCGAAAGTGATCGTCCCCGACGCCAATCTCCTCCTCTACGCCGTCGACGAGTATTCACCCCACCACGAGGCAGCAGGCAATTGGCTTGAGGAGACTCTTTCTGGTACGGAGACAATCGGATTCGCTTGGGTTGCGCTGCTGGCGTTTCTCCGCCTGAGCACGCTACCGAAGGTGTTCCGGGCGCCGTTATCCGTCGCCCAGGCATCCGGCCTCATCGAAAGCTGGCTGGCACAGCCGCCGGTCGTGATCGTGCATCCGGGTGAGCGCCACGCCGTCCTCCTTCGCGAGCTTCTGCAGGAAGTCGGCACGGCCGGGAACCTCGTCACCGACGCGCACCTTGCGGCGCTCGCCGCAGAGCATGGCGCAGTCATTGCTTCTGCAGACCGCGATTTCGCCCGCTTTCCCGGCGTTCGCGTGCGAAACCCATTGACGCGGACTTGAAGCGTCCCGACTTCTTCATCGTTGGGGCGTTCAAGGCGGGCACCACGGCGATGTACGAATACCTCCGTGCCCATCCCCAGATCTTCATGTCCGTGCCCAAGGAGCCGATGTACTTCGGCGCCGATCTGACGCCGCGGTATCGGCGGATGACGGAGGATGAGTACCTGGCACTGTTCAAGGCAGCCGCGGATGCGCAGCGTGCCGGAGAGGCCTCGCCGTGGTACCTGTACTCGAAGCAGGCGCCGCGCGAGATCCTCGCCTTCGAGCAGGACGCACGGGCCATCGTGCTGCTGCGCAACCCGGTCGACGTGATGTACGCCCAGCACAGCCAGCTCGTGTTCAACGAGCGTGAGGACATCATCGATTTCGGCGAGACGTTGGCGGCCGAGGAGGAGCGGCGACGCGGCGAGCGAATCCCGGCTGATGCCCTGCGACCCGAGGCGCTCTACTACCGGCATAGCGTCCGATTTGCTGACCAGCTGCGCCATTGGATCGAGGTCTTCGGTCGCGAGCGGATGCACACCATCGTGTTCGATGACCTCGTCGCCGACCCGCGCACCGTGTATCGAGAGACGTTGGAGTTCCTGCGGGTCGACCCGACGCACGAGGTCGACCTGTCCGTGTACAACCCCAACCGCCGCGCGCGGTCGGGCGCCATCCAGCGCCTGATCTTCGCGCCGCCGCGGCCGTTGCGCGCCCTATTCGGCAGGCTCCGCTCGCTGCCCATCGCGCATCGTCTCCGCGACCGGCTCGTCTCGGCCAACAGCCGCAAGGCCGCGCGCGCCGAGATGGATCCTGAGCTGCGGCGATCGTTGACCGAGGAGCTCGCGCCCCAGGTGGTTGATCTCGGAGCGCTCATAGGTCGCGACCTTTCAGGCTGGAGTCGGGCGTGACAGAAATGCCGCGCGAGATCCCCATTGCCGAAGCCGGCGTGACGATCCACGACGTCTCGTTCGACGAGACGGTCGCGCTGATCGTCGAGTGGGCACGGGAGGGAAGCGGTGGTTACGTATCCACGCCCAACGTGGACCACCTGATCCGCGCCAAACGGGATCCCGACTTCCGTCGCCTGGTGACGGGCGCGCGGCTGCGCATCCCCGACGGGATGGGACTCATCTACGGCTCGCGCCTGGGCGGCACGCCGTTCCGGGGTCCGGTCACCGGCCGCCTATTGCCCGAGGCGATCGTGCGCGCCACCAAAGACGAGCCTCTGCCCATGGCGATCATCGGCGGCCGCGGAGACGCCCCGGCAAGGGCTGCCGAGCGGCTCAACTCGATGGGCGGCCACGTCGTGGTCGCCGTCGGCCCGCGCATGGGCTTCGCCGTCGGTGGCGACGAGGACATGGCGATCGTCGCCCGGTTCAAGGAGGCCCAGCCGCGGATCGTGCTGGTCGGCTTCGGGGCACCGAAGCAGGAGACCTGGATGGCCCGCCACAAGGGAGACCTGCCGCAGGCGGTGATGCTCGGAATCGGCCAGACGATCGACATCCTGGGCGGGATTGTGCCGGCGGCGCCGCACTGGATGACCAGGGTGGGGCTCGAATGGGCCTTCCGAATGGTGCGCGACCCGCGTCGAATCGGTCGCCGCGTGTTCATCGACGACCCGCCGTTCTTCTGGTGGATGCTGAAACAGAGATTTCGCCGCCGCCGGTAGACGCGCCGTGACGCTTTCAGCGGCACGTATGCGTGGCGCTACGAGCGATGTGGCTAGGGGTACAGGCGCGGGAACCGATCCTCGTGACCCCCGGTGATTCCGGCGGCGGCATCGAGCGCGTTCAGAGCCTGGCGTGTGCCCCCTATCCGGTGTCGGTATTTCGAGTAGTAGCTCGACAGCCCATTCCAGAAGGTTCGATCGCCTACTCGATCGCGATACGCGCGCAGCCATTGGACACCCTGCACGTAGATGACCCACGCGTAGCAGCCGCCCAGTTCGTAGATCGTCTGGTCGAGATCGTCTGGTGCGCACTTCGAGCTCGGCCAGCGCCCGAGCAGGTTGCGGGCCATGAAATCGGACAATGCCTCGTCGGCAAAAGGCTCACGCGCCTGGTCGTTGCCGACCGTCGAATAGAACCACTGGTGGGCCATCTCGTGGCTGACCATCCAGGGCAGCTCGCTCGCTGAAGCGTTGCTCGGTAGCCAGATCAGCGATGGAGATTCCATGGCGTACCACGGGCCCACTTCGCTGATCGTCACCTGCGAGTGCGGATAGGCGCCTACTTTGGCCGTGTAGTTGCGAAAGGCGCGGGATGCGATGTCGAGCACCTTGGCCTTGGGCAGGGTGCGATAGAAGAACGTGATTTTCGTGCCATCCACGGTGGTCGATCCTGATTGATACGACGGGCTCGCGCTGAGGTTGAAGTCGCGCACGTTGGTGGCGACGAATTGCTGCGTCAGGCCGTTGTCGGCCACTCGCCTGCCGCTCGTGGCAAAGATGAGCCTGGTGTCGGTGGTCAACGCCACGCGCACGCTCGAACTTACGGGCGTCACCCACGGCTCGCCGCCGCCGGTGTTGTTGAAGCGCGTCGTGCGACTGAGCCAGGGGATCCATCGGTAGGCGGTCAAGACGCCATTCGAGCGCGCGAAGCCCGGTGTATAGCCGTTCGCATTTGGGCTGGACGAGAGGACCGCCGTGTACCTGATACGAACAAGAGCGTCGTCACCAACGGACAGAGCCGAGGGCAGGTTGACCAGCACTGTCTGATCGTCAATGTTCCTGCTCGCCGACGCGCCGTCGACGGTGACACTCCCCACTTGGGCATTGCCCGTCCGAAGAGTTGCCAAATTGAAGGCAATCACCGAGATCTTGCCATTCGAGCTGTTCGTCACCCGCGCCGTGCTGTCGACGCTGACGCTCCGGCTGTTCCACGCGAACGTGGCCTTTACCTCGTAGGTCGCCTTCAGGCCCAGGCTGTTCACGTCCGCGGCCCGTACGGCTACGGGCATCGATATCAACAGCCCAATGACGACCACCAACAAACGTGTCCACGCGACATGAGCAGGCCAGCGGGCTAGAGCGACGATAGGCACGTGTGACCCCCATGGATGTGCACGGCTGCGCGTCGAGGTTACCAGCCGCGTCTCAGGCGGCTCGGGCCCGGCCGATGACGCAGGCCACGGAAGTGCGGGATAGATTGCCCGTGGAGTGCGCAGTCTTGCCACACTTGCCGGTTGTCCACAATGTTCGTATGGTCCCCGGACTCAGGTGAACCCCGAGGGGCGTCAGCAGGGGGACAGCAATGATTTCCGGCCGTGGTTTCCGAGCTTCCGCTGTCGCGTTCGCGCTGACGTCAGCTCTCAGCGCGTCCACTGTGACTGGCGGCCAGGCCGCTTCGGCAGTCATCGGTGATGCGGGAGCGGACGTCGACTGGCTCAGCCTCAGTATGGACGTGACATCCACGCTGCGGCCGATCTTGGACGCGCTCGACGGCAACCAGGCCCTCAGCAGGGGCACGGACGGCAGGCTGACGTTCCTCCTGCTGGGCTCTGACGCGCGCGGCTCGACTGTCTCCCGGACGGACTCGATCATGTTGATGTCCATCAAGGGCAACACGATCACCTCAGCCAGCGTCCCGCGCGACACTGGCCGAGTGCCCCGGCCGGCCTCGATGGGCGGTGGCACGTTTTCCGGCAAAGTCAACGGGATCCTTCGCCAGCTCGTGAGCAGCACGGGCAGCCTCAACGGAGGTTTGGCCGCGTTCGAGCGGGTGATCGAGAGCGTTGCTCAGATCGAGATCGATTACCACGCCCTGATCTGGTTCGACGGATTCACCACGCTCGTTGGCAAGATCGATCCAATTACGGTCAACATCACGCGCGAGATCGCCGATCCGAAGCACATTGATGACCCGAACGGGCCGGCTGGCGTGTACTTCCCGAAGTGGAACGGGTTTGCCCTCAACGCATACAACTCCACGTCGCAGTTCTACTGCGACGGTGCGTGGAGGACCGATCCGGCGCCGATCAATTCCGCCAACTATTGCCGCCGAGCGCTGCCCTACGTGCGCAGCCGCAAAGGTCCCGACAACGACGACTGGGTCCGCTCCCGGCGCCAGCAGGAGTTCATCGCTTCGACCATCAAGGCCGTCGGCCAGGGTGAGCTCTCGGGACTGGTGAGCACGGCGCAGGCCGAAGGCATGGGCAAGTGGTGGACCAACTATCCGATCACGTCCACGAGCGCGATGGATCTCTACAACCAATTCCAGGGCGCTTCGCTGGGGACGCACGTCGTCTGGAAACCCAGCGTGTTCGCCGCCAGAATTCCGGGTACTTCCGCCTACGAGCTGAAGCTGACGGCGGTCCGCCAGTGGAGCGCGCAGTACCTCAAATAGGCGCGAGCACCGGTTGTCAGTCCCGGTATAGTGGCCCGCAGGTCGCGCTCGAACTGAGCCTGCGGCCATGAGGGGAGGAGGGGAACGATGATCATTCGCAGTAGACGCGGTTGGCTGTCGGCGGTTTTTCTTGCGGCCGTGATGGCCGGTTCCGGCAGCTTGGCCGGTCCCGTTTCAGCGGTCGAGTTCCAATTCCGGGCGGGTCCCTGGATCGACCTCGCGGTTGGCGCAAGCAAATTGATGCCGGCCCTCGGTCAAGTGGCGGAGGTCGTCAGCGGGAGCCAGCTCAGCTACAACGGCAAGCTCACTGTTCTGCTGCTCGGGTCGGACTGGCGAAGCAACAGCTCCGGCGAGCGCCTCGACACGATCATGGTCATGAGCATCGACTCCACCAAGCGCATCAAGGCCGTCAGCATCCCGCGTGATTCGGCACGCATTCCGATCGCGCCGTCACTGGGTGGCGGCACGTACAAGGGCAAGATCAACGGGATGATCCAGTTCTTTAAGAACCAGGCCGGCGGCAATCGCAACCTTGGCTTGGGTCGATTCAAGACGGAGGTCGAGTATCTGCTCGGCATCAAGATCGACTACCTGGCCTACGTCCGTTTCGGTGGTTTCGACGCCCTGGTGGACAAGGTCGAGGGCGTCCGGACCAACATTCCGTACGAACTGAGGGATCCCAAGTACATCGACAAACCTGGCTGGCCGACGGGGGCGAAGTTCCTGGCAAACTCGAGCGCCCTTCTGAAAGGTGACAGCGCACCACGCTGCTACGGCGGCTATCCGAAGCCGGTGACGAACTGGGGACCGGTGATGAACTGCACTAGAGCGCTGGTATATGTCCGGAGCCGGAAGGGCAGCCTGGTGGGCTGCTGCACGAACAACGACTACAAGCGCGCCGCGCGCCAGCAGAAATTCGTTTTCGAGGCGATCAAGCGCGTGACCGACGGCTACTTAAGCCTCCCGTCCGGTTTGCGCCCGCTTGCGAGCAGCCGGCCGCTTGACATTTACACGACGATCCCCTCCAGCAGTGACGTCGCGATGTGGAACAAGCTGAACGGCTCAGTCTTCAATCCAACGACCGATTCGCGCGTCTTCTCGCCGCCGACGTACGCGAGTCATATCAGTGGAACGTCATCCAATCAGCTGAACCTGACGGCAATCCGGAATCTCTGCGATGGCTGGTTCGACGCAACCTAGACGCCGACTCGCCGACTCGCCGCCGAGGGCTCATGTTTGAGGCACAGCCGGTAGCCGGCCCTCAGCGACGATCGGCGTCGTCGCTGTGACGATCCTGCCGGCGGCCCGCGAGAGGGCAAGGGCGATCCCGATCGCTCCGAAGGCGAGGTAGATCCGCGGCGGCGACTCGTACATCGAGCTGGCCAGCGACTCCACCAACGCGTGCAGGAACACCATCCACGCGCCCAGGCAGAAGGCGTGCAGGTATGGGGAGACAACGCGTCGTGTTGCCTTCCAGACCGACCAGCCCAGCGCGCCCAGGAACACGACGTAGGCCAGCACCCCAACGACGCCAATCTCGCCCAGGATGTGCGGCCAGAACGTATCCGTCACGTAAGCCGGGAACTCCGGCGTCAGCCCCCAGATTCGGTCGAGCCCGTATTGCTGGTATAGCGGGCTGAACTCGACGCGGCTCATCGGGCTGCCGAATCGGCCAAGGCCGGC
>JBPCLD010000238.1:0-3465 GCA_051003655.1 Candidatus Limnocylindrales bacterium
ATGGTTACGAGATCTGCCAGACGATGCGCCGGGAAGGCATCTGGACGCCCATCCTGATGCTCACTGCGAAAGACGGTGAGTGGGACCAGGTTGAAGGCCTGGACACTGGCGCGGACGACTTTCTGACCAAGCCCTTCTCGTACCCGGTCCTTGTGGCGCGGGTTCGCGCCCTCATCCGACGGGGGGCCAGGGAGCGGCCGGTACTGCTCGAGTCGGGCGATCTGCGGCTGGATCCGGCTGCGCGGCGCGTAAGCCGGGGCGGTGTCGAGGTCACCCTGACCGCTCGCGAGGTCTCCCTACTGGAGTTCCTTCTGCGCCGCCGCGGCGAGGTGGTGTCCAAACTCGAGATCCTCACGCACGTGTGGGACGACGCGTTCGAGGGCGATCCCAACATTGTCGAGGTCTACATCGGGCATCTGCGCAACAAGATCGATCGTCCATTCGGGCGCGAGTCGATTGTTACGGTACGCGGCGCGGGCTACCGATTGGCGGCCGATGGTGGCTGATGGCGCAGGTCGATGGCATCGGCCAGGGGCGTCAATGGGCACTGTTCGGGTGCGTGCCACGCTGGGCGCAACCCTCGTCGTCGCCGTCGCCCTCTTGGTCGCCGGCTTTGCGCTGGTAGTCGTGCTCCGTGACACGCTGGTGAACGATCGGCGGGAGGTTGCTGAAGCTCGCGCCGACGAAGTTGTCGCGTTGCTAGAGACAACGGCTACCGCCAGCCTTGTAGCCATCCCCGACGTCGACGATCAATGGGTTCAGGTCCTCGATCCTTCAGGCACGGTCATCGCAGCCAGCGCAAAGGCAGCGGGACGGCCGGCAATCGTGCGCCTGGAGCCGGACACATCCGCCGAGATCCAGGCCGACGTGGGCGACGAGAGTTCATACATCGCTGCTGCTGCGGCCGCGGAAACGCCTGAGGGACAGCTCGTCGTGATCGTCGGGCGCGGGCTCGACGACGTAGTCGATTCGACCGAGATCCTGGCCGCGCTGCTGAGGGTGGGGCTGCCGGTACTACTGGTGGTAATGGCCCTCACGACCTACCTGGTTGTCGGTCGTGCACTGGCGCCGGTCGAGGCGATCCGTCGGGAGGTTGACGGCATCTCGTCGCGCGATCTCGATCGTCGGGTGGTGGTGCCGGACCGGGCTGACGAGGTATCGAGACTGGCACTCACGATGAACCGGATGCTCGGAAGGCTCGCGGCCGCACAGGATCGTCAACGCCGCTTTGTTTCCGACGCCGCGCACGAGCTGCGTTCCCCCATCGCAAGCATCCGCCAGCATTCTGAAGTGGCGCTGGCTCACTCCGACGATGGGCCGGCAAAGGAGCTCGCTGCGACTGTGCTCGAAGAGAATCTGCGGCTGCAGCGGCTGGTTGAGGACTTGATCCTCCTCGCCCGCTCCGATGAGCAAATCCAGGCCGCGGCGCAGGACGTAGATCTCGACGACATCGTGTTCGAGGAGGCGCAGCGGTTGCGCGGCACCACCAGCCTCGAAGTGGACACGACGGCGGTGTCCGGTGGTCAGGTCCGTGGCGACTCCATCCGACTACGCCGAATGATCGCGAACCTGGCCGAAAACGCCCGGCGCCACGCCCGGACGCGCGTCGTATTCAGCCTCGCGGGGCAACCAGACGGCTCGGTGCTGCTGCAGGTGGACGACGACGGGAATGGCATCCCGGAAGGAGATCGCGAGCGCGTCTTCGAGCGTTTCGTGCGCCTCGATGATGCGCGCGCCCGAGATGTTGGCGGCTCCGGGCTGGGGTTGGCGATCGTGGCCGAGGTCGCCACGGCGCACGGCGGCTCAGTGACCGCCGCTGACTCGCCGTCTGGTGGTGCCCGCCTGGAGGTCCGCCTGCCCCGGCCCGCGGACTGACCTTCCGAGCCGGCTGAAGATCGCTTCAGCAGCGTTCAGGTTTCGCTCAGGTGCTGGTCGGCAGAGTTGGGCATCAGGCCGACCACGCTCACTGGGGGTGGGGCCAATAGAGGAGCCCGTGCCATGAAACGAATGCTGACCGTCATCGGGATGACACTGCCGCTCGCGCTCGGTGGGTGTGCTTCGAGCCTCCCACAGAGCAAGGTAGCGGAGGTGTCTGGCGCGTCGTTCGTGGCCTCTACGGCCACGCCCTTGACCCCGACAGGAAGGTCGATAACAGCGGCGCTGGCTGCCGCTCCCGACTCGCTCGCGACCGCCTTACCTGCCGGCCCGGATACGGCGGCCGGCACGACCGTGGAATGGCCGGTCACGCGGTGCGGCACCTACAGCGGCAAGGGCTGCGCCCCGACGGAAGCCCGTGTCGACATTGAGCGACCCATCTTCTCCAATCCGACATCGATCACCAACCCACTCTTCCCGATCAGCAACCTCGACTCAGTGGTTCTGCTCGGCGTCGTGGACGGTCTGCCGTTCCGTTCCGAGACCACGCTGATCCCGGGCGCGCATTTCGTGATCGTCGACGGCGTGCCGATCGAGGTGGTCATCTCGCAGTACGCCGCCTACCTGGACGGGCGACTCGAAGAGGTCGCCATCGACCGCTACGCACAGGCCGACGACGGGTCGGTCTGGTACCTCGGCGAGGACGTGTACGACTACCGTGGGGGCGCCGTTGCCATCACCGAAGGAACGTGGCTCGCCGGCCGTGATGGCCCCCCGGCCATGATCATGCCCGACGACCCGCAGGTTGGTGACGTTTTCAGGTCCGAAAACGTGACCGGCGTCGTCTTCGAAGAGCTGACGGTGACGGCGATCAATCAGACGGTTGACGGTCCACAAGGGCCGGTCGACGGCGCGGTCGTCATGGAGGAGCTGCATCTCGACGGCTCCGTTTCCGACAAGATCTTCGCGCCCGCCTATGGCGAGTTCGACAGCAGCAAGGGCGCCGACGTCGAGGCACTCGCGCTCGCTGTCCCGACGGACGCGATCAGCGAAGTTGTGCCCGTCCAGTTGAGACTTCTCGCAACGAGCGCTTTCGGGATCCTCGAGAACGCCCGGCTCGAGGACTGGGAAGCCGCCAACCCGACCCTGACCCGCATGAAAGACCTCTGGCAGGGGCTCGAGTCGAACGGCTATCCAGCGCGCGTGGTCGAAACGATGAATCGATCGCTGCATGCCCTCGCGCGGTCTGTTCGCAAGGAAAATGTCGCGGCCTCGTCACAGGCTGCGGTCGACGTCGCGCAATCGGCACTCGACCTCGAGTTGCTCTATCGCGGCAGCGTGGAGATTGACCGCTTCCACCTCCACACACAGCAACTGCGAGTCCACGCGGCATCGAGTGACCTCGCCGGCGTGACCGGAGGGGTCGCGGTGCTCGAGTGGAGCAGAGACCGGCTGGCGAGCTCGCTGGAGGCGACCATGCTTGCCGATCTCGACGCTGACCTGGTTGCCCTTCGCGGTGCCGCCAACGCGGGGAACGTGGCCGCTGCCGCCGACCACGCCGCGCGGGCCGCGGCCAATCTCCGCGGCTGA
>JBPCLD010000239.1:0-2581 GCA_051003655.1 Candidatus Limnocylindrales bacterium
GACTCATCCTCCGCAGCGAGCTCGATGATCCCCTCGGCGGCGCGCCGGCCAATCCGCACCACGGTGCGCAGCTCGATGCCGGGCGGCGTGAAGTCGAGCACGCGCTGGAGGAGCCGCCGCGCCTGGCGGGCACGGGTTGCCCCATCCGAAAGGGGCATTCCTTCTGCGACCTCGACGATCCCGAGCGCGGTGAGCGAGCCGCCATGACGCATCAGCGCCGCGCCGATGCGCACGAGATCAGCCGCCGTCCGCGGGTTGGCGAGCGGCAGCAGGATTCGCTCTGGGAGCTCGATCGTGCCGCTCATCGGGACGCCGCCGCAGTGCGTTCCGGAACCGTGCGGGCTGCCTTCCAACGCTCCACCAGGTACGGCTTGGAGAGCTCGAAGGCGCGCGCCTGTCGCTCAACGAAGGCTTCGGCCTGGTCAGTAGTCAGCTCGCGCGTTTCGACGATAAGGCTGGCCACGCGGCCGAAGTAGAGGGGGATCAGCGACGCCACCAGCTTGTCGATGGGCACCAGTTTCAGGTGGGCCGCGACGGCCATGTCGTAGATGACCCGTGACCAGAGCTCGTCGGGGAAGTTGAAGCCGCTCTCCTCGGCGGGTGTCGGAAGGTCGGCGCGACCAGCGGCTTCTGCGGCGCGACCCGCCTCGCCAGCCAAGTGCTCGACCGCAGCGAGGTTGCCCGGCGTCAGCGCCTTGACCCAGACGTCGCCGACAGTTAGCGCACCCTTCGCGAACTCATCGAGCAGCCTGCGCGCGTTCACCTCCAGCGGCGGTGGGTCGATGATCCGCTCGAAGCCGTAGACCGGAATGGAGTGTGAGGTCGCGACGTCCAGCCAGCGATCGGCATGGGCGTCGATCAGTCGGAGCAGGGTGCTGACCACCTGGCTGAACATCGGTCCAAGGTCGGCGCCAGGGTCCTTCGGGTCGTGGACCTTGGCCCCAAGTCGGGTCTGGCACACCGCGAAGCCGCCGGTGATCGCCTTTGTCGTCATCCAGATATCTATGCCGAACTTGCTGACGTCGGCATCCCAGTCCGTCTGCTCGAGATAGTGCGCGACGAGGTCGCCGCTGACACCGAAGTCGCCGCCGATGGGCTGGCGGATGCGCAGCCCATACAGCGCCCGCGTCACCGGGTACGTAACCGTGTTGGTGATCGTGCCGTCGTACTTGTAGCGCGAGTAGAGCGGCGCGACGTAGTCGAACCCGCCCTTCTGGATAGGCCCGGCGAGGAGCTCGATCCACTCGGGCACGATCGAGCGCAGGTCCGAGTCGACAACCACCAGCGCCTGGACCTTCAGCGCGTTGGCGATCTGGAAGATGGTCCGCAAGGCCGCACCCTTGCCGCCCACGCCGTCGATCTCCGGGTAGGTGAGGCTGATGCGGCGAAGCCGGTTGCGCGGCCGGGTGAGCAGGATGCTCTCGACATAGTCGGGTGGCTCGGTCTCGACCACGACGCGTTGCGTCCCATCGGGTGAGCCGGCGTCCGCGTTGACCAGAACCGGGCGCAGATCAGGGAAGTACTGGACCAGCCCGGCCTGTGCCGCGCGAACGAC
Organism: Candidatus Limnocylindrales bacterium; assembly: GCA_051003655.1. Lineage (GTDB taxonomy): Bacteria > Chloroflexota > Limnocylindria > Limnocylindrales > CSP1-4 > JALYGJ01. The sequence goes on from JBPCLD010000239.1 coordinate 1,556, forward strand.
ATAGCCGATGGTTGCCGCGTTCTTGAAGGATGGGATGCCGACCATGATGTCGGCGCTGCCGAGGTCGGCCACCGCGTCGCGGAGTGCCGGGGGAAGGGCTGACACGGGCATCGAGTTGACCTTATCCGACTGCCCTTGTACCCGCCATCAGCGGGCCGTCGATCGAGGTGCTTGCCGCCAGCTCAGGTGCTGAACGAGAGGAGGGCAGCGACTGCGAAGCCAGCCGCGGTCGCGACGCCCGGTAACTTGTCGCCCTCTACGTACGCATCCGGGATCATGTCGTCGGCGAGCATCGTCAGGATGGCACCGGCCGCGAAAGCCTCGATGAACCCGATGACGTCAGGCCCCGCCTGCCCCAACGCCGCGTAGCTGATCGCTGCGACCACGCCGCTGACACCGGCGACCACGATCCACACGCCCATGATCTGGCCACGGCCGTGGCCCGCGGTAGTGAGCCCGGTCGAGGAGGCCAGGCCCTCGGGTACGTTCGAAATGAAAACAGCCACCAGTACAGCCAAGCTGACGCCGCCACCCGCCAGCAGCGATACGCCGAGCACGACCGACTCCGGGATGCCGTCAAGAGCGGCGCCAAAGAGGATGCCGGTCCCTTGTGATCGCCCCGAGGTCCATCGTTCGACCAGCGCTGATCCGCCATAGAAGACCAGCGATCCGAGGACGAATCCGGCCGCGACGGAGACCCCGGCCGCAGACTTGAGCACCGCCTCCTCAACGAGGTCGTAGGCCACGGCGCTGATGAGCACACCGGCGCCGAACGCGGTCACCAGGCGCAGGGGTCGGGCGCGGATCCAGCCGGTAAACGACAGGATCGCACCGAGCACGAGCGAAGATGCGGCGAACAATCCCCAGCCCCCAGCCTCGAGCATCGCCGCCGATGATAAGCACCAAACGCGCGGGGACCCACATGAACGCGACAATGCATCCATCTACTCGGCCAGGAGGTGCCATGAAGCCACGGATCATCGGGCCCGAGGAAGGGCGGAGGGTATCCCTCTTCGAGGTGGCCTT
>JBPCLD010000240.1:0-22473 GCA_051003655.1 Candidatus Limnocylindrales bacterium
GTGCGCGCCTCCGGCATGCCGCCGCAGTACGGCGCCACGCCTGCGGCCTGGCTAGCCTGCGATCTCCGCAGCAGCCTTCGGGGGTCACCGCTCGCGGCGCCATGCCGCGGCTTGACTAAGACTTCAATCTCCGCAGCAGCCCTTGTGGGCTCTGCTGCGCGCCTCCGGCATGCCACCGCTCGCGGCGCCATGCCGTCGGCTTGCGTACCCTCCCGCCGTGGCCGTCGACCCGCCGTCAGGAACACATCTGCCCAGGCCGGATGAGCTTCCCAACTCGTCGCTGTGGCGCAACGGCGCCTTCAGGCGGCTTTGGACCGCGTCGACGATCTCCGTCTTCGGCAGCCTCGTCACGCGCTTGGCGATCCCGTTCCTTGCCATCCTCACTCTCGACGCCAACGCGTTCGACATCGCCCTCCTGCGCAGCATGGATCTCATCGCGGGTCTGGCGGTCGGGCTGGTGGCCGGTGCCTGGGTAGATCGGCTCCGGCGCCGGCCGGTGATGATCTGGACCGATATGGGACGCGCCGTCCTGCTGGCGACGATCCCGATCTCGGCGATCGGAGGGTGGCTGTCGCTGGGCCAGTTGCTGGTCGTCGCACTGTTAACGGCCGCGCTTACGACCTTCTTTGATGTCGCCGACAACGCCTATTTGCCGACCATCGTCCCCAGACGCGAGCTGATGCGCGCGAACGGCGCTCTCACCGCCACCGGTTCGGTCTCCGAGTTCGCGGCTTTCGGCTCCGCGGGATTCCTGGTTCAGCTGTTGTCGGCACCTTTGACGATCGCGATCGACGCGGTCTCATTCGTCGTCTCAGCGCTGTTCATCGGCTCGATCCGCGTGAAAGAGCCGCCGCCACCGCCGAAGGCCGACCGCGAACCGGTGCTGCAGGAAATCGCCACTGGCCTGCGGCTTGTCATCGCGCACCCGATCCTGCGCGCGCTGACGCTAGCCAGCATGGCTATGGCAGGGCTGTGGGGCGTCTTTGGAGCGACGTGGTACCTCTTCGCCTTCGACGTCATTGGCCTCGACGCAGCAACGATCGGAGTAATCGCGGCCGCCGGAGGGGCCAGCTCACTGGTCGGCGCCGTGCTGGCGTCGCGTCTAGGTCGCAGGGTGCCCTTGGGCCGCCTACTGATGGGCACGATGCTCATGGCTGCGCTCGGGCACCTCTTCATCCCGCTCGCGCCCGTCGGGGCGCCGCTGATCGCGATCGCTTTCTTCCTCGGTCAACAGCTCATCGCCGATAGCGCGGCAACGGTCTACGACATCGTCGAGGTCTCGATTCGTCAATCGATCGTGGGCGACCGACAGCTGGGTCGCGTGAACGCGACGGTGCACGTCGCAACCCTCCTGGCGCAGCTGGTGTGCACGCTCGGCGCAGGCGCGCTGGCGCTGTACATCGGGCTACGCGAGACGACATTCCTAGCGCCACTGGGCGGCGTCCTGGCCGCGATCTTCCTGTGGGCCTCGCCCGTGCGCCGGATGAAACAGATCGAGCCGGTCGACACCGGCTAGGCGAAGAGCGCCTCGACAAAAGCGTTGGGGTTGAAGTCAAGAAGGTCGTCGATCTTCTCGCCAACCCCGACGAACAGGACCGGCACTTTCAACGCGTCCTCGATCGCGAACGCGATCCCGCCACGAGACGACGAGTCGAGCTTGGTTAAGACCACCCCGCTCAGTGGAGCCGACTCGTGGAACGACCTGGCCTGGCTGAGCCCGTTCTGGCCGGTCGTGGCGTCCAGGACGAACAGAACCTCGGGTGTCGCGTCGGGCAGTCGCTTGTCGATCGTACGGCGGATCTTGGCCAGCTCTTCCATCAGGTTGGACTTCGTGTGCAGGCGGCCAGCGGTATCGACCAGCACCACATCGGAGCCGCGCGCGGCCGCCGCATCGAGGGCGTCATAGACGACGGCCGAAGGGTCCGCGCCGGCGCTATGCGCAACGACGGGCAGCTTCGCCCGTGCGGCCCACGTCTCGAGCTGCTCGATGGCGGCGGCGCGGAAGGTGTCCCCCGCCGCGAGCACAACCTTTGCGCCTCGAGCAGCAAAGCGAGTGCCGAGCTTCGCGACGGTCGTCGTCTTGCCGGTGCCGTTGACACCGACGACGAGGATCACGGCGGGCACGCCAGGCGCTGGCACTCGCGGCCATGGGGCGGGGTCGCGCGGCGCAAAAAGCGCCAGCAGCTCAGCGCTGACGGCGGCCTCGGCGTCCTGGACGTCGCGCCGCGCGCGGGCACCCTCGACGACGCGCGCAGCAAGGGCTGCGCCGACGTCGGCAGCGATGAGCGCCTCCTCGACCTCTTCCCAGGCAGCATCGTCGAGTGGACCGCTGAGGATGGATCGTAGCCGGCCGATTACGCCCGATCGGGTGCGCGCTACTCCTTGATCGAGGGTCAAGCCAGGGCGGCCTCGGCTGACTCTTCGGCGTCCGAAGTCGCTTCGGACGCGGACGCGGGTGCGTGGCCATTGCCATCGACTTTGCCGTTGCCGCTCGGCTTGGGCAACCGCAGCGATACCACGCGGCTCACCGCGTCGTCACCGATCGTCACGCCATACAGCGCATCCGCACCCTCGATCGTGCCGCGGTTGTGGGTGATGACGATGAACTGAGTCTGCTCGGCTAAACCGCGTAGGGCCTTCGCGAAGCGGGCCACGTTCGCCTCGTCGAGCGCGGCGTCGACCTCGTCCAGCACGCAGAAGGGCACCGGCCGGACCTCGAGCATGGCCAGCAGCAGGCTGACCGCCGTCAGCGCACGCTCGCCACCGGACAGCATCGACAGTGGTTGACGCTTCTTGCCCGGCGGCCGGGCGTGGATCTCGACGCCGGTGGCCGAAAGGTCCTCGGGGGCGGTCAGGCTGAGCTCGGCGTCGCCACCGCCGAAGAGCTCCTTGAAGCGCCGCGCGAACGCATCCTCGAGGGCGGCGAATGTCCGCCGGAACTGGTCGGTGATCATCGCGCTCAGCGATGCGATCAGCTCACGCGTCGACCCGATGGCCGATTCGAGATCGGTACGTTGTGCTTCCATCGCATCAAGCCGTTCGCGTAGCTCCGCGTATTCCTCTACCGCGAATGGGTTGCCCGCCCCGAGGTCGTGGAACCGTCTGCGCAGAGTTCCCAACCGGCTGGCTGTCGGTGGCTCAGTTGCGACGACGGTGCTCGCCCGCCAGCCCCGTACGACCGTGTCGAGCGTTCCTTCCAGGGCGTCGCTGGCGACGGATGCGTTGACCGGACTCGATGGAGACCCTGTTTCCTGCTGCAGCGCAAGCAGACCGTCCTGGCCGATCCCAGCCAGTTCGACGAGTAGCTGCTCCCGCACCTGCTCCAGCTGAAGCCGAGCCTCCATATGCGCGACTTCGGACTTGCGGGTTTGCTGCTCGGCAACGCGCAACCGCTCGCGTGCCTCGGTCGCCGCGCGCTCGGCGGCAATGAGACGCGATCGGTCCTCGGCACCCGCGGCCAGCACCTTGTCCAACTCGGCTGCCCGGGCCTGCTCTTGAATCTGTGCGGCAGCCAGGCGGGCACCGAGATCCTCGTCCTCGGCAGTCAGCTCCGCTTGTAGAGCGGAGGCGCGGCTCTGCTCGCCATCCAGATCAGTGAGCCGCGTCTCGTCGATCGCGCGACGTACCTCCGTGCGCCGGCGCTCCTCCTGCCATTCGACAACGCGGGCATCCGCGGCCGATGTCTGACGGCCAAGCTCCGCCCGTCGCGTCCGAAGCTCGGCGATCCGCGACTGCTCGCCGGCCAGATCGTCGGTTGATTTACCCGGCGTAGCCGAGCGCGCTTCCAGCTCCCCCAGGTCCCTGGCAAGACGCTCTACCAGCTCCGTGGCTGAGGCGGCCTCGGTATCCAGTCGTTCGGCCTGCGAGCGTTCCCAGGTCACCTCGCGCAGCCACTGTTCGGCACGCCGCTGGGCTACTCGCTCGTGCTCCTCCGCGGATCGACGCTCGGCGCGGATCTCATCCACGGTCGCCTGGGCAGACCTCATGTGTACAGCAGCGCCATCCGCGCGAGCGCGTTGTTCCTTCAGCGCCGCATTGGCCGCTCCGAGACGGTTTTCCAGGTCGACTGCCCGTCGTCGAACCTCGTCTCGCTCTGCACGAAGCTCGAGCAGGCTCTGCCCAGATGCGAGGCGCACGACACCGTCGTCGGTGACCACGTCGCCGGCGAGGGTCACCGCGCGCCAACCGGGCAGCAACGAGGGCACGAACCGTACCGCGGCGCTTAGATCCGGCAACCAGACGACGCGTTCGATGAGCCGCGCCACCTCTCCCTGAGGATCGCGTCGAATGGCGTCGACAAGGCTGCCGCCGCCAAGGCTTTGGGCAGCGCCCAGCACGGGAGCTCCCGCAGCTCCCCGTGTGAGCCGTCGATTGGCGCCACCGCCGCGAATGACGAGAGTGCCGCGACGCTTGGACGTGATGAGCGGCGTCGCGTCGTCGACGACGAACCCGGTGGCGGCATGGTCGAGAGCGGCCGAGACGGCCTTTCGAAATTGCCCCTCGACCTCGAGTCCTTCGGCGATCAGGCTGCCTCCACGGGCACGCGCTGCCCGGGCGAGGCCTTCATCTGCGGTCGCGTCGAGAGCGGCGTCTAGGCCGGCCAGGCTGGCCCGAGCGGCGGACGCCTCGGTCTCCAGCTGGCGGACCGCCTCGGCGCTCTGGGTCGCGGTGGCACTTGTCGACGCCGCCTGCGAGCGCACATTGTCGAATGCGGCCTGGGCACGAGCCTCCCGTTCGCCGACGTCGGCCAGCTGGGCGAGTGCTGCATCGCGTTCCGCCTCCGCCTCGATGAGTCGCTCATTGAGGCGACCCAGTTGAGCCCGCGCGGCCTCGGATGCGGTGGCGGCGTCCTCTGCTCGACGGCTGTGCTGCTGGTAATCGACGCGTCGGGCCGCCAGCTCTTGTGTGACCCTGCTTGCAGCCGTGGCCGCGCCGTCACCGCCGCCTGGCGCGCCACCGACGAGCTGCTCAAGCGAGCGCTCGATCGACTCAAGCTCGGCCGCGAGGGCGGCGTCTGGCTGCGGCGCGGGAGTGCTCGCAGAGCGACCGGCGTCGCGCACCCGCCCCTCGGCGGAGTCGCGTTCGCTGGCGATTCGCGCGATCTCCCGGGCCAAACCCGCGAGCTCGGATTGGGTGCGCGCCTGAGCAACGCGCAGCTCCACGGCCTCGGCCCGCTGCCTGTCGAGGACATGACGGCCCGCCCGCTCCTGGTCCGCGTGATTCGCCATCTGCTCTGAGGTAGTGGCCGCCGCCGATTCGGCCGCAGTGAGATCTGTCATTGCGCGGTCCGCCGCCCTACGCGCGGTATCGAGCGCGGCAGACTCAACGCCTTCGGCCGCGGCCGAGCCCATCCAGCGTGCGCGCGCCGCCGCGAGCAGCGCTTCGGCGAGCTCCAGCCCGGCCGTCCGCCTCGCCTGCAGCTGCTCGGCCTGCGCGGACAGCCTCCGGGCCTGCGGACGAAGCTCACCGAGGAGATCGCGCATCCGCTCGAGGTTCGCCTCCGCCTCGGCAAGCTCCACCTCGGCCTGCCGGCGTCGCCGCTCATGGCGCCGTACACCCGCCGCCTCCTCGAACAGTGGCCGGCGCTCCTCTGGCCGCAGGGCAAGTGCCTGATCGACCATTCCCTGTCCGATGAACAAAAACGCGTTATCGGCGAGATTCCCGGCATCGAGCAGCTCGACCAGGTCACGGAGCCGGATTCGCTGACGATTGAGCAGGTATTCGTTCTCGCCCGACCGGTAAAGCCGGCGACCTATTTCGACCTCACCGTAGTCGACGGGCAGCAAGCGGTCCTGGTTGTCGATGACGAGCGTGACGTCCGCCATGCCGATGGCCTTACGCGACGAGGAACCGGCGAAGATCACATCCTCGGCACGCCGCGTCCTGAGCTGGCGGCCCTGCTCCCCAAGCGTCCAGCGGAGCGCGTCCGCGAGGTTGCTCTTGCCACTGCCGTTGGGTCCGACGATCGCGCTGATGCCAGGCCCGAACTCGATCAGCGTCCGCTCCGCGAACGACTTGAACCCGACCAACCGCATCGCAGTCAGGCGCGCGTTGGTCACGGGATCTCTGTCCGCTCGGCTTGGTCCGACCCAGCAGCTGCCGGCGGTCCGTTCGAGAGTCGTGTGAGCGCCTCGCGCGCGGCCTCGGTCTCTGCATCGCGGCGGTTGCGCCCCTCCCCGCGTCCGAGGCTACGACCTCCGACCACCGCCTCGACGACGTAGTGCTTGGCGTGGGGTGGGCCCTCGTCGCTGATCAACAGGTACTGCGGCGCGCGGCCCGTGCGCGAGTAGCTCAGTTCCTGGAGTGCGCCCTTGGGCGGCTTGAGCTCGTCGAGCTCTGGTTTCTGGTTGAGCTCCGGAGCCAGCACATCGAGCAGCCAATCGCGCGTCCGATCGAGACCGTGCTCGAGGTAAACCGCGCCGGTTACCGCTTCGAGAGTGGCCGCGAGGACCGACTTGCGCGACCGCTCTCCGGCAGTTGTGGCGCCCGTGCCAAGCACCAGGTAGGCAGCGAGCTCGAGTCGTTGGGCGATGCGCGCCAGACCTCGCGCGGAGACGATGGCTGCGCGCCGAGTGGTCAGTGAGCCCTCGTCGTCCTCAGGGTAGCGCTGCCAGAGCGCGTCGGACACGATGAGCGAGATGACGGAATCGCCGAGGAACTCGAGTCGCTCGTTGGACAGGCCGGCCGCAGGCTGCTCGTGGATGTAGCTACTGTGGATGAGCGCCTGTTCCAGCAGCGAGAGGTCGTTGAATTCGAGTCCGAGGCGCTCGGCCAGTTCCCGCGCCGGCGCCATCCCGGTCCCCGTGGAGAGCAGTCCGCTAGGTGCCCTTCTCCTCGACATAGTCGACCGCGTCCTGAACAGTGCGAATCTTCTCTGCGTCTTCGTCAGAGATCTCCGCGCCGAACTCTTCCTCGAGGCTCATGATCAACTCGACGAGGTCGAGAGAGTCGGCGTTCAGGTCATCAACGAAAGAGGCTTCGGGAGTCACCTGTTCCTCATCCACGCCGAGCTGTTCGACGACGATCTTCTTCAGGCGCTCATATGTCGAAGCGGTCACCCAGTGCTCCCTCCTGTGTCGCGGTCATCCCCGCTGTCGCGGTCTCTACCGCCCTCGCTGTTGCTGCCGGAGGCCGGCATCTCAGGCCCTTGGTCCGCCGCCTCCCTGGCGACTCGCCCGAGCACACCGTTGAGCAGACGACGGGCTGGTTCGCCACTGTACGTGCGGGCAAGTTCGACCCACTCGGCGATGGCCACCCGGGCCGGCGTCGCTCGGGAGTGTAGCAGTTCAGCCATCGCGGAACGCAACAAAGCACGGTCGATTCGGCCGAGCTGGACGACCGGATAGCGGGGTGCCAGAGCCTCGATTCGAGCGTCGATCACGTCGCGTTTGGCGACGACCGAGGAGACGATCTGGCGGGCCAGCTCGGCCGCCGGATCGGCGATCCCCTCGTCGGCAATGCGCCGCTCGAGGATGCGCGCCGCGGTGTTCTGGCCGAAGTCCGCCTCGAACGTGGCGCCCAGCGCCAACCGCCGTGCGTCTCGCTGTGCCTCGTGCGGGTCGAACCCTTCCGGGGCGCCGGCCGCACGCCGCTCCTCGCGGTCTGACTCGTCGTCATGCGAGGGCATCGGCGATCCGTTCCGGGACCCGCTCGCGCGCTGCGGCAGCGCCCACCTCGACCGCGAACCCGATCATCCGCCGCCGCGCCCGGCCATGGGTGATCAGCACCGTTCCCTTGACCCCCAGCAGCGGCGCACCGCCCAGGCGCTCGTAGTCGAAGCGGCGGCGGATACGGGCCAGACCGGGCCGCATGAAGGCGTAGCCGATCGGCCCCAGGGGCCAGCGCCTGAACTCAGTCCGGAGCTGGTCGAAGATGAAGCTCGACAGGCCTTCGAAGAACTTGATCGTCACGTTGCCGACCGTCGCATCGCACACGACGACATCGGCGCGGTGCTTGGGCAGATCCTTGCCTTCCACGTTGCCCAGGAAGCGAAGGTTGCTCGCGGCCAGCAGCTCGGTCGCCTGCTGGACTCGCTGCTCGCCCTTGCCGCCCTCCTCGCCGATCGACAGCAACGCAACTGAAGGGTCCTTCACGCCAAAGACCTTCTCGGCAAAGATCGAGCCCATGTGCGCGTACTGGTAGAGATTCTCGCCGGTCGAATCCGTGGTGGCACCGATGTCGAGCAGCACCATCGGCCCGGTGTCGGTCACCATCTGGATAGCCAGGGCCGGCCGGTCGACGCCCTTCAACCTGCCCAGGTTGATGATCGCGGACGCAACGCCGGCACCGGTGTGCCCGGCCGTGACGACTGCGTCGGCACGGCCCTCTCGCACGAGCCGCATGCAGACGTTGATGCTTGCGTCGCGCTTACTCCGGATGGCCGCAGCCGCGTGCTCATCCATCGAGATCGATTCGGTGGCGTGCACTGCCGTCACGTTGGACGGCAGCCCGCTGCCGTAAAAGGCGGACATCAGCGCCTCGTGGCCGACGAGCAGGATCTGCGTGTCAGGGTGGAGGCGCGCCCAGTCGAGCGCGCCGATCACGATCTCCTCGGGCGCGTGGTCGCCGCCCATGGCGTCCACGGCGACACGCACAGGACCACCTGCAACGTCGTCGCCGCCGCGCATGACGTCAAGATCCATGGCTGTGCTCGGGCGTGGCTGGTGGCCGGTCGGTCGCAGCCGTCAGGCGTGCGCCGGAGGTCAGATCTCTCGGTCCTAGGACGCGGTGTCTGACTTGGTCTTCTGCTTGATGTGCACGGCCTCGCGTCCGTTGTACCAGCCGCAGTTCTCGCAGGCGTGGTGCGGCCGCTTCTGCTGGTGGCAGTGGGGACACTCCTCCAGCTGAGGCAAGCTCAATGCGTGGTGCGCACGGCGCTCGCCCTGGCGGGCGTGCGACACACGTCGCTTCGGTACTCCCATCTCGTTCCTATCTCCTAGTTTCTGATCTCAGACTCGGGCCGAGCGCTCCACTCGGCCAGCGCGGCAAGCCGCGGGTCGATGGTCTCTTCAGAGTGGGCGTGGTCCGTGGCAGTGTTCAGGTCGACGCCGCAAACGAGGCACAGTCCGCGGCAGTCTGGCCGGCAGAGCAGCGAGATGGGCTCGGCCAGCGAGATCGCCTCGCGCACCGGCTCGCCCAGGTCGAGCTCATGATGATCGTCCAACCGTAGCGCATCCGGCTCGTCGGCCTCGTTGATGGGCAGGCCGGTGTGGATGTCGATGGACGGAACGGCGAACTCTTCAATATCGACGTCAATCGGCGCCACTACGGTCGTCAGGCAGCGGCTGCAATAGCCGTCGATCGCGGTCGTCAGGTGGGCCCGCGCGAGGATGCTGCGGCCGGCGCGCGAGAGCCACACCTCGCCCTCGATCGGCTGGGCGAGACGCAGGTCTTCCGCGATCTCCATCTCGAACGCCTCGACCGGGTAGCGACGCTCCGTGCCCGGGGCGGCGCGCAACAACGTTGCGACGTTAAAACTGAGCATGGCTGGGCTCACGTTCCACGTCGCCCACCTCCCGGGAATCCATGCCGTCCGCACCGCGGCCGTTATCTGGCTCGTGCCGCTCGTCGAGGAGCGCCAGGCCATGCTTGATGCTCTGGAGCGCCTTGATGCACTCGCCCTCCAGCCGCACCAGCACGCTCTGCGCATACTCGTCGGCGCCACGCCGGATCTCGTCAGCCTCGCGCTGTCCCTCGCCGATGATCTCGGCCGACCTGATCTCGGCGGCCTTGGTCAGCTCGCGTTCCTCGATCAGGAACGCGGCCTGCTCATGCGCGCGAGCGAGGATTCGTTCGGCCTCTTCCTGGGCGCGCTCGACTATCCGCTCCGTCTCGTCGTTGATCCGCTTCGCGGCGCGGACCTCTTCGGGCACGGCAACGCGAAGCTGATCGAGCAGGTCCAACGCGCGGGCCTGATCGATGATCACGTTGCTGGTCAGGGGCATGTTGCGGCCAGTGGTTACCAGCCGCTCGAGCTGTTCGCTCAAGAAGATGATGTCGCTGGGAGTCGCCTCCGTGCCCGAGCGCGAATGGTCCGAGCGCTTCGGGGGTACGCCGTCAGCTGCGATTGTACGGGCTGCCGGGTCAGCGGCGCAGTCTTTGAGCCGCTGCGGCGGGAATCATCTTGCTTATGTCACCCCCAAACGTCGCGATTTCCTTGACCAGGCTGGAACTCAGATAGGCGTGCTCGAGGGCTGTCATGAAAAAGACCGTGTCCACGTCCGGGTCCAACTTCCGGTTGGTGTGTGCCATCTGCATCTCGGACTCGAAGTCGCTGATGGCGCGCAACCCGCGGACGATGAAGCGCGCCTGAATTCGGCGTGCGTAGTCGACGGTCAGCCCGTCGAACGAAGCCACCTCGACCCTGCCCGCCACATCAGGCAGCTCGTCATTGACCGCCTCGCGGATGGTGGCCATGCGCTCCTCGAGATCGAGGAGCGGCTGTTTCTTGGGGTTGATCAGCACGCCAACCACAACCTTCTCGAAGACGCGTGCGGCGCGGCCGATGACGTCGATGTGGCCGAGTGTGATCGGGTCGAAGGATCCGGGGTAGATCGCAGTGGTCATGTCTCGTCCATAGTTTGGCGGTAGAAGCTGAGCATCGTCTCGCCGAATCGACGCTGTCGGTCCAGCATGAGCGAGCCGATGCGCGGCGCCGGGGCGTCACGCCAGAAATGCTTGGCAACCACGACGGCACCGTCCACCAGCCAGCCGCGCCCGGCGTCGCCGAGCAGCTCCAGCGTCGGCGTGAGGAGCGGCTCGTCGTAAGGTGGATCCACGACGCTGGCAACGAATGGCGGCTCGGTTCGGGAACTGCCGGCCGAGAGAAAGAGGAGGACGTCCGCCCGAACGACCTTGGCGGCGGAGAGACGCGTGCGCTTCAGGTTGGCGTCGATCAGCGCACTCGCCCTGGCATCGTGCTCGACGAACGTGGCGCTCGTTGCGCCGCGGCTGAGGGCCTCGATTCCGGCCGCGCCGATACCGGCGAACAGATCGAGGAAGTCGCCCACCAGGACCCCTTCCGCATCGAGCGACGCGAACAGCGCCTGCTTGACGCGATCCGAGAGCGGCCTCGTTCCAGACGGCGCACCTTCCAACCGGATTCCGCGCGCCGTTCCGGCGATCACGCGACCCGCCTCAGGCATCGAGGTCGACGGTGAGCGCCTCGCCGGCACCAACCTGCTTGAGCCAGCCGGTTGTCATTTCTCGCTGCAGCGCCGCCAGCCCGGCAGGAAGGTGGCCCGACTCATCGAGGAGCTGCTCGGCGATCGCCCGTGCCCGGACCGACAGCTCGCGGTGGCTTTCGCGTTGCAGTGACGCAACGCGGAGGGGCGGCAGGCCGCTCTGGTTGAGCCCGAGCAGCTCGCCCTCGCGCCGTTGCTCGAGGTCGAGCTCGGCCAGCTTAAAGCCATCGTCGGTGTTGACGAGGGCGTCAAGGCGCGCCTTGACCTGCAGTTGCTCGTCACCCGGCTTGTGCCCATCCTTCGGATATCGCTCGCTCACGAGGACACAGTACGACTGGGCTTCGCCGCGCCCGACCCGGCCGCGCAGCTGGTGCAGCTGGGCCAGCCCGAACCGATCCGCATCGAGCACCATCATCACCGTTGCCTCGGGGACGTCGACGCCGACCTCGACGACCGTGGTTCCCACGAGCACGTCCACTTCGCCTCGTCGAAACCTGTCCATCAGGTCATCACGCTCGGATGCCTTCATCTGCCCGTGCACGATCTCTACCTTGAGCGGCGGCACCTCAACGCCGGCGACCTTCGCGGCCTCCAGCCAGTTGTCTGCCACCAGCCTGGCGCCGCCTTCGACTGACCTGGCACCCGATTCGGCGTCTTCCTCGACCAGCGGTACGACAACGAACGCTCGATGGCCGGCCGCCACCTGCTGGACAATCAGTGCCAGCGCGCCCTGCCTTCCGTCGTGGCGCCGGACGAGCTCGTCCATGCCTCGCACCCGAGTGAGGATCGTCTGGCGGCCGGCCGGCGGCGTACGCAGGTCCGACACATCGAGGTCCGCATGGAGGATTTGGCCGAGGGTCCGTGGAATTGGCGTGGCCGTCATGAGCAGCACGTGCGGCGCGGTGCCTTTCGCCGCCAGAGCCTCACGCTCGGCAACACCGAAGCGGTGCTGCTCGTCGACGACTACCAGCCGAAGGTCGTCGAACGCGACGGCGTCCTGGACCAGCGCGTGGGTGCCGACGACCACACGCCCACGAGTCCGGCCTTCGATGGTCTTCTCCAGTGGGGCACCGAAAAGCTCGAGCGCATCTCGGCGTTGAGCGGCGGACATGGACCCGGTCAGGAGCGTGACGTCGTGGCCGAGCGGCTCGAGCAACGCCGAGAGCGTCTGGCTGTGTTGACGAGCCAGCAGGTCGGTTGGTGCAAGGAGCGCCCCCTGTGCGCCGGTGTCCGCGACGAACGCGAGCGCGAGTGCGGCAACTGCCGTCTTGCCTGACCCAACGTCGCCCTGGAGAAGGCGGAGCATCGGTTTCTCTGACGTCAGATCGATCCGCATGGCGTCGAGGGATGATCGCTGGTCTAAGGTCAGGGTTACACCGGATCCTCCTCCTCCGACTACCGACGTTCCGGCTGCTGCGCGAGCCCGCCGGGCGTCGACCTGACGGCCGATGACGTCCTCCACTACCGCGATCGCGGCGTCGAACCGATCCTCGTGGATGGCGATGGGGAGCGAGCTTTCGGTCTGGCGCTGGCGCCGGCGGGCGACCATGCCGATCTGGAGCGCAAGTAGCTCGTCGAAGGCAAGCCTGCCGAGGGCCTTGTCGAGGCTGGCGAAATCGGGCGGGAAGTGCATCCATTCGACTGCATCGCTGATCAATGGGACTTCGCCTTCGACCGCGTCGCGGACCGTCGCTGGCAGGTACTCCTCGTAATCGGGCAGCGCCCGGGTGAGAGCGTCGCGGATTCGCTGGCGCAGGTACGTGCCGGTCACGCCGGCGGTCAGGCGATAGACCGGTACGATCCGGCCCGCGTGCAGCGCATCCTCGTCCGCTGCACCGAACTCCGGGTTCTGAAACCGCGGCAGCCAGCCGCGCAGCTCGACCTTGCCCGAGAGCGCGATGGTCTGGCCGGGGGCAATCCTCCGCTCGATGTAGCGCCGCCCGAACCAGATGGCCTCCCCTTCTCCGGTTGCGTCGCTCAGGCGCGCCACCGTGCGCTGGATTCGCCTCCGGAAGCCCTGCTCGACACGCAGGTCGACCACCTCGACCGTTGCGCTGACGGGGCCTTCCGGCGGGCGCTCGCGCAGCTCGCGCAGGGTCATCGGCCGGCTGAAGTCGTCATATCGGCGAGGCAGGTGGAAAAGCAGGTCACGCACGGTCTCGATATGCAGCCGCTTGAGCTTGGGGACCGCTGCACCGCTCACGATTCCCGCCGCTCTCAGCTTCTGGTCGAGCAGCGACCCAGTCGCTTGGTTATCCGGACCGTGGTCGACCGGAGGGGCCGTCACTCCGCCGAGATCACGAAGTCGTAGTGGGGTTGGCCGCCATCAACCAGCTCGATCTCGACGTCGCCGACCTCGGCCGTGAGGGAGTCACGCAGACGGTCGGCCGTTGCGTGGTCGACAGCATGACCGCGATAGATGGTCAGCAGCTCGTAGCCCGGCTTGAGCGTGCCGATCGCGGCGAGGATCGCTGTCGTCCGATCAGGATCAGTCGCCAGCAACCCGTCGCTCGGCCCAAGAACGATGTAGTCACCGTTGCGCACCTTGCGACGGCCTATTCGAGCGTGACGGACAGCGACTGTCACCTGCAGCGTCTGGACCCGACCGGCCGCGGTCGCCATGTCAGCGGCAGTCCGCTCGATGCCGCGCGTCCAGTCGAGGGCGAGCATCGCGGCGACCCCTTCGCCCGCGTTGCGTGTGGGCACCACCTCGAACCGAACGCCGGGGCAGAGCTGGCCCGCCTGTCGCGCAGCCAGGCGGACGTTCGGATTGTTCGGCAACAGGATCACCTCGGTCGCGCCGGTGGCCCGAATTGCCTCGGCCAGCTCGCCGGCCGACGGGTTGGCCCCTGCGCCTCCCTGCACGACGGCGTCCGCGCCCAGCGTGCGGAACACGCGTGCCAGACCGTCGCCCGGTACAACGGCAACAACCTGGCTCGGCGACGCAACCTGCGTAGCCACCAGCGAGACGACGGCCCCGGCTTCGCCCTCGTGGAGTCGTTCGCGGAGGTTGCGCGCCCGCCGGTCCAGGTTCTCGACGACGATCCGGCTCAACGTGCCCAGCGACAGCCCGTAGGCGATGACCTCGTCGGGTCGCGTGTTGTGGATATGGATCTTGACGGCGCGCTCGTCGCCGGCGACCAGGACCGATTCGCCCAGCTCGTCCAGCCTGCGCCGGATCTCCCCGGGTGCCAAATGAGTACCATCGTGCGGCGAGATCACGAACACCGTCTCGTACCCGAACTCATCACCCTCGGTCTCGAATGAGGGAAAGGCCAAGCCATCACCGGTTACGCTCGCCGGAACGGGCTCACCGCGGACCGAGGCGAGCGCGCCCACGAGGATGAGCTCAAGGCCTCTGCCGCCGGCGTCGACCACCCCGGCCTGCTCGAGGATGGGGAGCAGAGTCGGCGTTCGCTCAACTGACGCGGAGGCCTCAGCGGCCGCGGCTGACAGGACGGTCGCCAGATCGCCATCCAGGCTTACGGCGCCGGCCGCGGCCCCGGCTGCATCCCGGGCGACCGTCAGGATCGTTCCTTCGACTGGATGCGCCACGGCCGCGAACGCCGCGCGGCATCCCTGGTCCAGCGCATCGGCAAGCTCGCGACCGCCGATCTGCTCCGAACCTGCCACGGCGTCGCCGAGACCGCGGAGGATCTGTGACAGGATGACGCCGCTGTTGCCGCGCGCGCCCATGAGCGCTCCAAGACTGAGCGCCGATGCCACGCGCGCAACCGTTCGCTCTGGCTCGGGAACCTCTTCCGCCTCCTCGACAGCGGCCAGAAGCGTGGCAAGCATGTTGGATCCCGTGTCGCCATCGGGGACCGGAAACACGTTCAACGCGTTGACCTCATCGACCCGCATTTGGAGCAGGCTTGCAGAGTGCCGCATCGCGGCCAGCAGACCGTACCCGTCCCACGCGTCGACGCGGCGGACCTCGAGCTCGTCCATCTCCTCCACGCTCTGGCCCACTCCCGGCTGCGACCGTTCCGCGCAGGGGTCGTGCTATAGTAGCCAGCCGGCGCGGCCGTTTCGGAGCGTCGTTTCCTTCTCGAATCCGGAGTTTTGTAGAACCATGTCGCGCGCTTGCGCAATCTGCGGCAAGACCTCGATGGGCGGCTTCAACCCGCAGTCCGTCGGCATGAACCGTGTGCGCGCGCACCGGCGCATGGAACCGAATCTCCAGCCGATGAAGCTCGAGCAGGGCGGCGTGACGCGCAAGGCTCTCGTTTGTACGCGGTGCCGCCGGACTCTCCAGAAGACCGCCTGAGCGCGCGTTAGGCGGTCTTGACGGGCAACGATGTCAGTGGGCGTCGCTGTCCAGCCAGATCGTCATCGGGCCATCGTTGATCAACTCGACTTCCATCTCGGCACCGAACACGCCGCGCTCGACGAGCACCCCGCGCCCTTCTACCGCCGCGGCAAACCTCCTGTAGAGCCTGTCCCCGACGTCGGGCGCCGCGGCATCCAGGAACGACGGTCGCCGTCCCTTGCGCGTGTCTGCGAAGAGCGTGAACTGGCTGACTGCCAACATCTCGCCGCCCACATCGATCAGCGAGCGATTCGTCTTTCCCTCGGCGTCGCGAAAGATGCGGAGGTCAACTGTCTTGGCAGCCATGCTGTCGGCGATGGCCTCGTTATCGTCGTGTCCGACGCCAACCAGCACGACAAGTCCAGCGCCGACCGAACCGACGACATTCCTGTCGACACGAACCTGCGCGCGAATCACGCGCTGGATCAGGATGCGCATCCTCTAGTCCCCAGTCGGCCTCGCGGCCGGTTCGAAGATCAACGCCGCCTGGTAGCCCCAGAAACCGAGTGACGTCGACAGAACGGCAGGCCTTCTCAGCTGCCTCCCTGTGCCGCTGATCACGTCAATCGAACACTCATGGTCGCGCTCGCCGTGGGCGGCCGTTGGTTGGAGCGCATCCGGCACGCAGAGCCTCAATACAGATCACCGCCTCGATGGCCGGGGTGGCCTCAGGTCCGGCAGCGGAAGAACCTCGCCAATTGCTCGTATCGCTGCGAAGGTCCCCCGGCGGAGGAATAGCGCCAAGGGCTAGCCGCTGTGTGCTACGAAAGCCGCTTCGCGTGCCGCTTTCCTGACCGCGTCCACCTCGCGCGCAGCGTCGTGACCGCGTTGGAACAGGGCTGACCCCACGACACATACATCGACTCCGAAACTACCGACTATGGCCGCTGTCTCCGAACTGACTCCGCCGTCGACGTGGACCGTGGTCCCCGGCCGGCCGCCAAATAATTGCCGCGCCTCGGCTATCTTGGGCGCTTGCTCAGCCATGAATCGCTGGCCGCCGAAGCCCGGCTCGACGGTCATGACCATGATCATCGAGAGCGACTCAACAAACGGGCGTAAGGCGTCAATGCTCGTGCTGGGACTGACGGCCAGTCCCGGCTGGCGTCGCGCGGCGCGGATCCTTTCGAGAGTCTCGAGCTTGAGGTCGTCGGGTTCGTCGACCTCGACATGGAAGGTGACCGAATCCGAACCGGCATCGAGGAACCGGCCGACGAAGCGAGCAGGCTCGCTGATCATCAAGTGCACGTCGAGCGGTAGCGAGGTCAGACGCCGGAACGCGGCCACGACGTCGGGGCCAAACGTGATGTTCGGCACGAAATGCCCGTCCATCACGTCGAGATGGAGACGATCAACGCCGGCATGCTCGAGCTTGCGGACGACGCGGTAGAGGTTCCCGAAGTCGGCAGTCAGGATGCTCGCGGCAACCTGGACGGCCATGCTCAGCTCCCGGGACGCGCGAGCGCGGCCGCACTCTCGACGACCAACAGCTGACGTCGCCGCGCTACAGCCGCAGGTGGCGGCGCCCCGGCGCGGTCCGCGGCGAGCTGGCCACACGCCGCGCCGATCTCGGCTCCGCGGTTGCGCCGCACCGTGGCACCCACGCCGGCGGTGCGCAGCTGAAGCGAGAACGCCTCGATGCGTTCCATCGGACTCGCCTGCCACGGCGTGTGAGCGACGTGGTTCATCGGGATGAGGTTGACGTGCGCGCGCTGCTCGCGCAGCAGGCGGATGAGGGCCGTGGCATCGTCGTGCGTGTCGTTGATGCCGTCGATCATCACGTACTCATAGGTCACGCGCCGGCCCGTGGTCGCGGCATAGCGGGCGGCCGCATCAACCACCTCGCCCACCGGGTAGCTCCGATTGAGCGGAACGAGCACGTCGCGAAGCTCTGGGCGGGCGGCGTGGAGCGACACCGCCAGCGTGTACTGCGGCCGTTCGGCGATCATCCGTTCCATCCCGGGCACGACCCCGCTCGTACTGATGGTCACGTGCCGCGCTCCCAGCCCGAAGCGACCGCTGTCCGTCAGCGCCGCGGCAGCCTCCAACACACGATCGGTATTGAGCAGCGGTTCACCCATGCCCATGAACACGACGTTCGTCAGGCGCTGGCCGACCCCAGCCAGCCAATGTCGCCAGAACCGAGCCTGATCGACTATCTCTGAGATCTCGAGGTCGCGCTCAAAGCCGAGCTCACCGGTTGCGCAGAACGGGCAGCCCACTGCGCAGCCGGCCTGACTGGAGATGCACACCGTCGAGCGAGCGCGGCGCCAGCCACGGGCTGGATAGCGCATCAATACGGACTCGATCAGCCGCCCGTCGTCGAGGCGATGGAGGGCCTTCTGCGTGAGGCCGTTGTCGGCCGGCCGAATGTCTGTTTCGCAGAGGGTGCTCACACGGAACTGCGTGGCCAGATCCGAACGCAGCCCCTGGGGCAGGGTGTGCAACTCGTCGGCGGATTGAGCTGCGCCCGACCACAGGTGGTCGACAAGCTGCCGTCCACGATAGGCAGGCTGCTTGTGGTCGGCGAGCCAGTCGGCGATCCGCTCCGGGGTCAAGCCTGAAAGGCCGGGTCGCGCATCGCGCGCGCCGGCAGGAGGCAGGTTTATCAGGGGTTGGGCAGGGGCCACGGTCGCGCCCTCGGAGGCCATCCGGTGATGCTACGCCGAAGAGCCCGGTGCGGGCTCCGCACGAGGGAGCACACTCGAGCCGATCAGCCCCGGACGCCCGCGCATGAGGTCGGCACTCCTCATGCGACGGCCACCCGCGAGCTGTACCTCGAGCAGCTCCAGCAACCCGTCCACGGTCGTCAGGCCCAAGCCTCCGTCAACATCAACGAGCTTGCCGGCGCCTCTCTTAGCCTCCGCAGCTCCGGCTGCGGCCCGCCATACGCTCAGGCGGCCGTCAGCCGTGTCGATGAAGCTGCCCGGCCAGGGCTGATACGCGCGCACCTGCCGCTCGAGTTGCACCGCTGCCTGGGAAGTGTCGAGTCGGCCATCTTCGCGACGAAGCGGACGCGTAACGGTTGCACCGACCACAGCTTGCGGCACGAGCGTCAAGCGATCGTCAAGCCAGCCCGCAAGGGTCCGCCGAAGCAGGTCTGCCGCCATACGCGAAAGATCGGCCTCGAGCTCAGGCGCGATCTCCGAGCCTGATAGCGCGCGCCTGGCCTGGGCGATCACCGGTCCCGTGTCGAGTCCCGCGTCCATCAACATCAGCGAAACCCCCGTTTCGCTGTCTCCCGCGAGGATCGCCGCGGGTATTGGTGATGCGCCGCGATGCCTAGGCAGCAGGGACGGGTGCAGGTTCAGCGCGCCGTGCCGCGGCAGTGCGAGCAACACGGCGGGAACGATCTGGCCGTAATCGGCCAGTACGAGAATGTCAGGTTTAAGATCGGCGATCGCAGAAACGGACTCTGGATCACGGAGGCGTGATGGCCTGAGCATCGTCAGCTCGCTTTCAACGGCCCAATCCGCCACCGGCGGGTCAGTCGGCCGCCCGCGCGAACCGCGGCGTCTCGGGGCCGTCACGACGGCCATCAGATCAACGGACGGGTGCTCGATTAGCGCCGCAGCGACGGGGACCGCGAAAGAGCCGCTGCCCAGAAAGACCGTCCGGGCGAGCTCGGTCACGCCAGCGGCGCGAGCTCCTCATCCTCGGCGCCGATCTCGTCCGCCATCTGCGCCACGGGGATCAGCTCATCCATTGAGTCGAGGTGGTCGATATAGAGCTTGCCCGCCAGGTGGTCGAGCTCGTGCTGCACCGCCCGCGCCAGCAGCGCCTTGCCGTTGAGCTTGATCCGCTTGCCGTGGCGGTTCTGCGCGACGACCCAAACCTGATCCTTGCGGGTCACATATGCGACGTAGCCCGGGAGCGACAGGCAGCCCTCGAGGTCCCGGTCCTCGCCCTCCGAACGGACGATCTTTGGATTGACCAGCTCGTGCAGGTGACCTGAGACCTCGATCACGCACGCCTGAAGCGGGACACCGAGCTGAGGCGCCGCAAGGCCCACCCCCGGTGCGGCGCGCATGGTGTCAGTCAGGTCGTCAAGCAGCTCATGCAGGTACTTGCCGAACGAATCGACCGGCTCGCCCTTGAGGCGCAACCGCGGGTCGCCGAGCATGATTATTGGCTGAATCGTCATCGCGGCCGAGTATAGGTCGATAGCCGGCTTCGTCGCCTTGGGCGCAGCTAGCAGAGCAAGTGCGCCCCAAATTGCCAGCATCCTTAGTCCTGCAACAGCGCTGGCCATGACGTCGCCAGGAGCCTACGTGGACTCCGCCTTTCGCAGCGAATATCGCCTCCATCCTCAAGACGGCAACTTCGGCGACCTAGGGGACTGTTCAACCTAGGGCGCCGGCGTCGCGTCCGCTGTCGAGCGAAAGCCAGCCTTATCGCGGCCGCTAATGCAGGCCGTAAGGATGCGGGGCGATACAAACGGTCAAGGGGTTTCCACGCCGCCACGCGTCAGAGGAGGCTCTCAGGGTCCACGTCCACCGACCAGGGCACGCCCGGGTCTCCGCCGAGCAAATGCAGCGGAGACGTGCCCCGGATCACGACATGGAAGCGCCACTTGCCCCCGCGTCGGGCGATGTAGGCAGGCACGGGTCCAAGCACCTCGGCGTCCAGCTTGAGATCCGTCGCGCGCTGGCGCAGCGTATCTGCCATCTCGCCGCCCTTTGCCTGCGCCGCATCTCGGTCTTCGAGCGCGACCGTGAGCTTGACGATCTCGCCGAAGGGCGGCGAACGGAACCTTTGCCGTGACTCAAGCTCCGAGTCGTAGAAGTCGCCGGCGTTTCCGCTCGCCACGGCATGAATGACGGGGTGGTCAGGGATGTACGTCTGGATAAGGGCAGTACCTGGCCTCTCCCCCCGTCCGGCCCGACCTACAGCCTGCGCGAGCAGCTGATACGTCCGTTCGGCGGCCCGCTCGTCGGGGAGGTTGAGGGAGACGTCGGCCGATACCACCCCGACCAGAGTGACCTGTGGCACGTCGATCCCTTTGGCGACGAGCGCTGTGCCGACTAGCACGTCGAGATCACCCGCAGCAAACTCATCCATGACCTTCACCGCACCTCCGCGACGCTCGACGACGTCGCGGTCCAGTCGTCCAACACGCAGCTGCGGGAATCTCAAGGTCACCTCGCGCTCGACACGCTCCGTCCCTCCGCCGAGGTAGCGGATGCGCGGCGAGTCGCACGCCGGGCAGCGTCGGGCGACTGGCGCCGTCGCCCCGCAGTGATGGCAACGCAGCGACAGGCTGGACGAGTGGAAGACCAGCGGGCGCTGGCACTCGGGGCAGATCTGGACGTAGCCGCAGTCGCGACACACGACCACCGTTGCTGCGCCGCGTCGATTGATGAGCAGGATTGCCTGATCTCCGGCATTGGTGTCGAGCGCCGACAACGCATCCGCGAGCCGACGAGAAAGCAGTCCCCGATTCCCGGCGCCCAGCTCCGCCCGGAGATCGACAATTTCGATCGACGGCGGTGTGCCGGCCACGCGCTCCGGCAGCCGAAAATGCTCGAAGTCTCCCCTTCTGGCTCGGCCCAGCGACACGACATCCGGCGTTGCACTGCCGAGCAAGACCGGCGCCGCCGCGAGCCTGCCGAGCTCGACAGCGAGGTCTCGGGCCTGATAGCGCGGGGTTCGCTCAGACTTATAGGCGGCGTCGTGCTCCTCATCGACGACTATCACGCCGACATCTGCGAGCGGGGCGAGGACCGCTATACGGGTCCCGACGACCACGCGCGCCTCACCGCTCCGAATTCGGCGCCACTCATCGCCACGCTCACCCTCCGAGAGCGCGCTGTGCAGCAGCGCCAACTCCGTTCCCACGTCGTGTTGAAGACGCTCCAGGAGGGGCATCACCAACGCGATCTCGGGGACCAGCACCAGCGCGCTTCGCCCCGCGTCGAGCGCGGCTCGAATCGCCGCGGCGTAGATGGCGCTCTTACCGCTGGCGGCAGCGCCCTCTATCAACAGGGTCGCGTGCTGTCCTGAACCGACCAGCGCGCGGACTCGCTCGACTGTCCTTTCCTGCTCGGCGGTCAGCTCAGCGTCGATGGGGATTGTTCCGCGACGAGGCTCCGGCCGGCCATCTCGCGGCCGGCGTTCCACGCTGACCGTCACCAGGTCCACCAGCCCACGCTTGACCAGTGCGCGAATGGCACTCGAGCCGTGCCGTTCCGCCAGTCGCGCCGCACTCGTTTCGTCGCCGGTTTCAACCAGTTCCTCGAGCGCGGCTCGCTGGCGCGGACCGAGGCGCGCATTCTCCGCGCGGACCTGTTCCGTGCCGACATCATTGATGCGGACGTGGCGTTCGCGCTTCTCCCTTACCTCGGCGGGTCGGACCTGCCACTCCACGACAGTTGCCCCACCGCCATCGGCCGCCGGTCGGACCACGCGCTCGACGCGCTCCAGCATCCCTGGGGCGAGCATCGCGCGCAGCACCATGGCCATCGGCGCGAGGTAATGCGTCGCCACATGGCGGGCGAGCTCGACCTGCAAGGGTGGCAGCAGCGGTCCGTCGCTGCGGATGCGCGCCAGGACTGGCTTCGTCGCTCGGAGCGGCTCCTCGACGCCCGCACCGACGACGATGCCCACAGCGTTTCGTTGCCCGTATTCGACGAGCACGGCCTCACCCGGCACGAGATCGATCAAAAGCTCCGGCAGGTGGTACGTGAACGTCTGCCCGCCCTGGGGACCGACAGCATCCACCGCAACCTCCCCCAGTCGGCGGGCGTCGGAACGAGGCACGTCGACCAGACCCGGTCCAGAAAGGGTCAGAGGCTGATCCGGCGACGTGGGTGGCGTGCGTGCTCCTGCTTGATGATGCGGTCGACCTTCTCGGCGGATTCCCTGGCCTGCCCGGTCTCGTTGACGACGACGTGGTCGTACTCGGATCGGCGTCGCATCTCTATCTCCGCGTCGCGCCTGCGCCGGCTGAGCTCATCCTTCGTTTCCGTCCCGCGCTCG
>JBPCLD010000241.1:0-8855 GCA_051003655.1 Candidatus Limnocylindrales bacterium
TCCAGAACCTGCTCTTCGACCACCCTTCGTTCCCGAGGGATCTGCTCGACGAGATCTACGAGTGGTGTAGGGCCAACCTTGCCGATGAGCGCAAGGCCGGCGAAGCAGACGACGTCTTCCTCTACAAGACCCGCAAAAAGGCCCTCGGCCCGTTCAAGCGGCAGCTATGGGAGCTGGCCGCGAAAGAGGAGATCCTGGCCTCCCAGCAGGAGAAGCTCACGTACCTGTTCGGGCAGCTGAGGGTCGGCGGAAGCCGCGAGATGGTCGACCGCTACATACAGCCGCAGCGTCGGCCGCGGTCGCTGCCGGAGGCTCTTTCAGGGGTGAACGCACCCGGGGCCGAATCGAAGGCTGCCCTACACTGGCGGTGAAGGTCGCCTGACCCACCCGACCCACTTAATCAACGAGGTGTATCCGCGTGTCATCCAGCCGTTCAGGTGCGGCGCCCGGCCAGCTTGGGCTGGTCCAGTCCTTTCTCAACACGCTCGACATGGAAGCCGGCCGGGGACGGCGGCCGCGTCCGCGAACGCGCCGAAGCGGCCAGTTGAGGCCGAGTAGATGATCAACGAAGCGCAGATTTTCGATGCGCTCAAGAACGTCCAGGAGCCAGAGCTGGGGCGCGACATCGTCACCCTCAAAATGGTCAAGGACGTCGCGATCAGCGCGGCAGATGATGTTTCGCTGAAGATCGAGTTGACCACGCCCGCGTGCCCGCTCAAGGATGAGATCGAGCGCAACGTCCACGCCGCGCTCAGCGAGATCGGGGCGAACGAGGTGACGATCACCTGGGGCGCGATGGTTCGCCGCGCACAGCCCGCGCAGGCGCAGCAGCTGCTTCCGGGCGTCAAGAACATCATCGCGGTCGCGTCTGGCAAAGGCGGCGTTGGCAAGACCACGGTCAGCGCCAACCTGGCTGTCGCACTCGCGCTCGAGGGCGCCAGCGTCGGCCTGCTTGATGCCGACATCACCGGGCCCAACGTCCCGCTCATGCTCGGTATCGAGGGCGCGCCGACGGCCAGTGCAGACGGCAAGATCACGCCGCTCGAGCGCTACGGCGTCAAGGTCATCAGCATCCAGTTCTTCGTGCCGGAAGGACAGCCCATCGTGTGGCGCGGCCCGCTCGTAGGCGGCGCAATCCAGCAGTTCCTGCGCGATGTCGATTGGGGTGAGCTCGACTACCTCGTGATCGACCTGCCGCCGGGCACGTCCGACGCCCAGCTGACCCTCGCCCAGGCGGTGCCCATCAGCGGCGCGCTGCTGGTGACGACGCCACAGGATGTCGCGGTCCTCGACGTTTCCAAGGCGCTGGCGATGTTCAGGCGCCTATCAGTTCCGGTCATGGGTGTGGTCGAGAACATGAGCGCGTTCGTCTGCCCCCATTGCGGTGAGGTGACCGAGATCTTCGGCCGGGGCGGCGGGCAGAAGTTTGCCGAGCGCAACGAGCTTGAGTACTTCGGCGGCGTGCCGATCGACGTCAAGGTGCGCCAGGGCGGCGACGCCGGGGTTCCTGCCGTCGCTCAGCGCGAACCCGGTCCGGGTGCAGAGGTTCTGCGAGCCCTGGCGAGGACCGTTGCCGCGCGAATGAGCGTGCGCGCGGCGCAGGCGGCGCCGGCTATCACGATCAGCTAGCGAGTGACGCAAGGGCGGACCTTGAAGATCGGCTTCAAGACCGCACAGACGAACGTCGACTGGCCGACGCGGCTCGACACCTGGCAGCTGGCGGACGAGATGCCGGTGTTCGACTCGGGCTGGCTGTTCGACAATTTCGTCGCTCTGGGTTCTGAAGGCGGTGGATCGCACGAAGGCTGGACGCTCGCCCCTGCACTGGCCGCGCGTACCAGCCGGCTGCAGCTCGGCCACCTTGTTGGGGGCCCGCCACCTCGTCCTGCTCACTCCAGCCGGGGACGGCAGTGACGGTTTGAAGCGGCTGGCCGAGCGAGCGGCTCAGCCACTGCGCGAGCGATTCGCCTAGGAGGGCTCGTCGCTGGCCGCGTCCCTGGCCGCGAACGCAGCACGAAGTGCGTCGAGGTCTGGCCACTCGGAGCCACAGGCCAGGCAGCCGATGCCAGGCGGCGTGTCTGCGGACGCGTCGCCCATGCCGTAGAGCTCGTCATACGGCCTGACACCGATCACGCTGGTCTCGGGAAAGTAGAGCAGCGTCAACCGATGCTCCCCGCAGACGGGGCAGGCTTGCGCCGATCGCGCCTCTTCCGGCCCGTCAGCCATGCCTGAGCCCCTCGTCGCCCAGATCACCCCACAGCACGGTGCACGCTGCGAGCGCCGCCCGTCGGCGACCGTCCTCACCGCCGAGGAAGACGACGCGCTGGTGCTCCGCGACGCCGGCCGCGGTAGCAATGGCAATTCGGACATGCGTGTCGCCGCGCGCCTCCCGTGTGTAGAGAGCAACCCCGATGTCGGCGCCGCCTACTTCACGCACGCGCTCGGCGTAATGGCCGAGGTTCGTGGCCGCGTGGGTGACGTCCGTCGGGCTGCGCACGAGCTCGCCGAAGAGGAGGTAGTCAGCGTTTCCAAGCAGCGCCTGTAGCTGACCCGCGGTCCCCATTTCGACCGTGGCCAGGGTGCGGCCTGCCAGCCTCAATCCCAGCGCGTCGGCCCAGTTCTGGTCTCCTTCGCTGAAAACGAACCGGCCGATCCGCGTTCGGAGCAGGTCGACCATCTCATCGACCACTCGCGCGGCTTCCGATCTGTCGGCTGCCTGGGCGGAAACGGCGACATCCACGGCGTCCACCCGGGCATAGGTCGCGACCTGGGGGGAGGGTGCGCGGAGGATGTCCTCGCCGATCAGCTCGACGAGGGCTGACTCGCCGACGCCGGTCAAGCGCAGTGTCCGCGCTACGCGGGCCACACCGATGCGTCGCTCAGCCAGTCGGGGGAGGGCCTCGTCGCGCCACATCGGCCACATCTCCCGGGGCGGCCCGGGCAATGCTACTAGGACGCGTCCATCCGGCCGGTCCACGTACCAACCCGGTGCCGAGCCACGCTTGTTGGCCAATGCCGATGCCCCGTCGATGAGCCACGCCTGCTTGCGGTTCGCGTCCGGCATGGTGATCCCGCGCCGTTCGAAGAGGCCGCGCAGCCACGCCTCCAGGTCCGCGTCCACGCGTGTCTCGAGTCCGCAGGCAGCGGCTATGGCCTCGCGCGTGAGGTCGTCCGGAGTTGGCCCTAGGCCGCCGGTTGAGACGACCATCTCGGCTCGCTCCAGCGCGTCCGAGAAGGCGCTGGTCACGTCTGCGAGATCATCCGGCAACGCCACCGTTTGAAGTACGCGCACGCCGAGGGCGGTGAGCTCCGCGGCCAGCTCGCCGGAGTTGGTGTCGCGCGTCGAGCCGGTGGTCAGCTCTGTCCCCACCGCCAGGATCACCGCTGTCTCGATCTTCACGCGGGTCACGTTAGCGGTCGATTGAAACGTACGTCCGACAGCCAGTTGACGGCCGGTGGTCTATTCTGTTAGCAATCAACTGCCGAGAGTGCTAACCGCGATCGGCGGCTCAGCCCACCCGCAACGTGGCGGCCGCGACGCGAACTAAGAAATAGCCCAATCACCCGACGAGAGAGGAAGCCGACCGATCATGGCCAAGCTGATCACGTACGACGAAGATGCCCGCGCCTCAATGATGCGCGGTATGGACGCCCTTGCCGAAGCGGTAAAGACGACGCTCGGTCCGAAAGGCCGCAACGTGGCCCTCGATAAGAAGTACGGCGCCCCCACCGTCACTCATGACGGCGTGACGGTGGCCAGGGATATCGAGCTTGACGATCCCTTCGAGAACATGGGCGCGCAGCTGCTCAAGGAGGCCGCCACCAAGACAGAAGATGTCGCCGGCGATGGCACGACCACCGCAACGGTGCTCGCCCAGGCAATCGTCCACGAGGGCCTGAAGAACGTCGCCTCGGGTGCGAACCCGATGCAGATGAAGGTAGGCATCGACAAGGCGGCCGAGTTGGTGGCCGACGCGATCCGCAAGGCCGCGACGCCCGTCAAGGGCCACGATGAGATCGCCCAGGTGGCGACCGTCAGTGCTGCGGACCCTGAGATCGGCAACCTCATCGCCGATGTCATGGACAAGGTCGGCAAGGACGG
The DNA here is from genome assembly GCA_051003655.1 of Candidatus Limnocylindrales bacterium. Taxonomy (GTDB): domain Bacteria; phylum Chloroflexota; class Limnocylindria; order Limnocylindrales; family CSP1-4; genus JALYGJ01. The sequence continues at coordinate 4,103 of JBPCLD010000241.1, forward strand.
CGTGATCACGGTCGAGGAGTCGAAGACGATGGCCTTCGAGACCGAATACGTCGAGGGTATGCAGTTCGACCGCGGCTACACCAGCGCCTACTTCGTGACCGACACGAACCGGATGGAGGCTGTCCTCGAAGACCCGTTCATCCTGATCACTGACAAGAAGATCTCCGCGATCGCCGACATCCTGCCGACGCTCGAGAAGCTACTCCAGACGGGCAAGAAGGACCTCCTCATCATCGCCGAGGATGTCGACGGCGAGGCGCTCTCGACCCTGGTCGTGAACAAGCTGCGCGGCGTGATCAACGTGCTCGCGGTCAAGGCACCGGGCTTTGGCGATCGACGCAAGGAGATGCTTCGCGACATCGGGATCCTGACCGGCGGCACGGTAATCAGCGAGGAGCTGGGTCGCAAGCTCGATTCGGTCACCCTTGAAGACCTCGGCCGCGCGCGGCGTGTGGTCACAAACAAGGACAACACGACGGTCATCGAAGGTCGTGGGTCACAGTCCGAGATCGCTGCCCGGATCAAGCAGATCAAGGCCCAGATCGAGGACACGACGTCCGATTATGACAAGGAGAAGCTACAGGAGCGGATGGCCAAGCTGTCTGGCGGCGTGGCAATCATCAAGGTCGGCGCCGGCACCGAAACTGAGCTCAAGGAGAAGAAGCACCGCGTCGAGGACGCCCTATCGGCCACCCGATCGGCGGTCGAGGAGGGGATCGTCCCCGGTGGCGGCGTATCGCTCATCAACGCTCAGAGCGCGCTGGACAAGGTCGATCTGGAGGGTGATGCCGCTGTCGGCGTGCGCATCCTGCGCAAGGCGCTCGATGAGCCGCTTCGCCAGCTCGCCGAGAACGCCGGCATGGACGGGTCGGTGGTGCTCGAGAATGTGCGCCGCTATTCAGCCGAGAAGAAGAGCAAGACGCTCGGCTACGACGTGATGAAGGACGAATACACGGACATGTTGAAGCGGGGCATCGTGGATCCCGCGAAGGTGACGCGCTCCGCCGTTGAGAACGCGGCCTCGATCGGTGGCATGGTGCTCACCACCGAGGTGATGATCACCGACAAGCCGGAGCCGAAGTCGGCCATGCCCGCGATGCCGCCAGGCGGCATGGGCGGAATGGGCGACTTCTAGTCGAGGCGTCGGCTACCCAAGCGAAGCAAACCTGCAACGGAGTCAGTACTCCCCGGCGCTTGACGGTACGGCGTCGCGCGCCCGAGCATGGTCGGTGATGCAGGGCTTCGAGGCGTCCGGGTTCGCGGAGTTCGACCGCATGGCGTTGCTCTTTCGCCGTACTCGCGAGCTGCTTGACTTGGTGACCGCGACGGGTGACCTGCCCGACGGTGCGACGGAGATGCTTGCCCATGAGACGCTGCCCCACGTCGAGGACATCGAACAGGGTTTCCGCGTCTCCCTGCGCGCTAGCGCGGCAGGGCTGGCCGAGCTGCGCGCGCTCATCGGGCGCGCCGGAGTGAGCATCGGCGACCCCGCGTCAGCGGCGGAGGCACGAGCAGCGCTGATAGAGACGATGCACGACCTGGCGCACGCGGGAGCGACACCACCGGAGATCCTGCCCGCACCGGCGCGGTGCCTGGCTGCACTCGCCCACGCCCGCCTCGTATTCGCTTTGCTGCCGCATACCTCGGCGGAGGACGTGCGCTACCCGATCGGTCGTCGCACGTACGCCGATATCCATGCGCCACGCGGTGCCAGCCAGCTCGCCGAGCGCATCGAGGAGCTGGAGCGAAGCCTGTGGGCGGTCGCCACCCATCGCGGAGCCCGGCTCAGCGACGGCAGCTATCGGCGCACTTACGGCTTCTTCGATACAGCCGCCCGGATAAGCGGCAATCGGTTCCTGGCGGGCTAGCCGGGTGTTAGGTCAGACGCGGGGCGAGCCTGACGACGTGCGCGGCAGCGTCCGCGATGGCGCGCCGGTATCCGTGCTGGACCAATTCGGGCGAACCAAGTCCTCATTCTCGAGGCTTCTGCAGGCTCACATCGGCCTGCTCAAGGCCGAGATCGGCGAGATCGTCGATCAGATCAAGGTCATCGGCACGTTCGCCGGTCTGGCCCTGGCCGTGCTGCTCTTGGTCGGCAACATGCTCTACATCGGCGGCTTCCTGTTCACCGGGGAATGGCTCTTCGGATCGATGGGCTGGGGCGTTGCCCACGGTGTCCTGTTCGGCCTCGCCATCGTTGTCGTCCTGATGCTGGCCATCCTCGGCGCCGGCCGCGGTAGCGCGGTCCTCGCCCTGTTGCTCGCCGTGGCGCTGATGGTCGGCCTGTCGCTCCTTACCGGGTCGAACGTCGGGTATAACGCAGCGGCGTCGGTCGCCACGGGTTGGCCAGCGCCGATCAACAGCCCGGGCGCCGTATCGACGATTGCCGGCGCAGTGATCGGCGCGCTCGTTTTCGCCGTGCTTCTGTGGCGCGTCGCCGGGACGGGCGGTGCTCTCGGTGGACTCGTGCTCGGCGCAATCGTCGGGATGCCGGTGGGCTGGCTCATCGCCGGCGCGCCCTGGACCTGGCCACCGGCCGTCGGCTTCTCGATAACGATCGGCCTCATCGCCTGGCCGGTCCTGGCGGCCGTGCTGGCGATCCCCGGCCTGGACGTCGGCGCGCGCTTCGGCCGCCTGTACCCGCGCCAGTCGATCGAGGCGGCCAATGAGACAAAGGCATGGTTGGAGGAGCAATGGCGCAGTCGGCAGCCGAAGCTCGGCAAGAAGTAGAGAACGCGCGGCGCGGCGTCGAGAAAGAGCTCGACAACCTCGGGACTGCCGCGCGCGCAGCAGTCGACATACCGGCCAAGGTCCGGCGTAACCCGGTGCGCACCGTCGGACTGGCGGGAGGCGCCGCCTTCTTCCTTCTCGGCGGCCCGAAGCGCCTGGCCAAAGCCGCGGAAGCTCGAGTATTCCCGAAACGCGCCGCGCGCGTGCCGTCGGTCCTTCCCAGGGAAGTCGACGCGACCATCAACCGGATGGAGCCCGAGCAGCGCGAGAGAGTCCGGGGGCACCTCGAACGTGACTTCGCCACGTACCTGCGCAAGGAGCACTCCGAGGAGCCTGCCAACGCGCGCCGCTCGCTGTGGCGGACGTACGACATCCTGGTCGGCGTCGTCGGTGTGGCCGCGGGGCGCGAGCTCGTGAAGAAGCTCTTCGAGATCCCCAAGGAGGTCCGTGTCGAAGAGATCAAGGAAGAGGGCAAGGCCATCGCCGAGGCAGAGTCCAAGATCACCGAGGCAAACACCGGCCGCTGACCCGCGGCCCTCGTTGCCACCCGCCGGAAATCTCAGTCCTGTCAGTTAAGGCCGCTCTCCTTGTCGAGTAGTTGCAGCAGGTCATGCGCAGCGAGCTCGATCTGTTTGTGGCGCCACTCCGCGGCCCGATACTGGCACGCGATCAGCCCGGTCCGATGCAGCTTTTTGAAGTCACCGAATACGAATGCATAACGGCCCTTCGCCTCTTCCGAGGCATCGTCGGTCAGCCCCAGGAACCACGCTCCGTACTCTTCCCAAGAGTGCGCCTTCTTGAATCGGTTCTCGTCGTCGGCACTGGGCTGCGATTCGCCCCAGTCGCTGTCCGGCACGACCTTGCCTTCGCGGATGAGCTTCCGAGCGTGCGCGACCGCCTTCTTGTTGACGGTGTACGAAGCCATCGCGCAATTATCGGCGAGGGCGTGACGACGATATCCTGACCGTCCTGGGCGAGTGGTGGAACGGTAGACACGCCAGCCTTAGGAGCTGGTGTCGCGTAAGCGACGTGTCGGTTCGAATCCGACCTTGCCCACCAGCCTGCGGTTGGAGATGCGTCCGCGCTAGCTCGTCACCTGCTCGGCGAGGCGCGTTGTGTCGACCACGCCGCGCACGTTCAGCCCGTCGTCGCTGATCCACGCCTCCTCCAGCTGCCACGCGTCCGACGGCGCAGACTGAAGCAGCGGCACGCCGCCATCCCCCGTGCCCGGAAACAGCACCAGGGCGCCGCCGCGGACCTCCAATCGGGCGACTGCCTCGACACCATCGACGGTGACGCGCACGCCATCGTTGCGGACTTCGACCCTGTCGAGCGCCAGTCCCACGCGCTCGGCTGCGAAGCGGATGAGTGCCTCGCTTTCGGCCGCGGTCATCCGAGCCGTCGCATTGGCTGCGTTGGCCGGTCCGACAACACGCACCGACCCGATGCCGATGGTCTCGTTGCCGCTCGTCAATGAGATGTTTGTGATCTGCCCATCGACGGTCCGCCAGCTCCGGTCGAACAGCAAGACGTCACCGAAGGTCAGCTCGAGCGTTCCGATCGCGGCCGGGCTGAGGTTCACGTTGGTGGCCGAGATATGAAGTCTGCGCGAGCGACCGAGCAGCAGGGTCGGGTCGAACAGCGCCACGCTGACGTTCAGGCTGTCGGAGCGAAGGCCCATCTCACGGACCATCTGGGTGAGGATCGGACTCGCCGCCAGCGGCAGAACGACAAGCACCAGGAACGCGACGAGCGCGACGAATAGGGCGAGGAACCTGAGGAAACCGGCCACGCCCCTATACTCGGTGCTTCCGATGATCAATGCCGACAGCGGCCAGGTAAAGGTCACCACGCGCCCCGCAGAGCGGAGCTCCGTGGTTCTCGAGGTTGAGTTTCCGGTCGAGCAGGTGCGCCGCTCGGTCGAGGAATCCGTACGCCATCTCGCCCGACGAACCAAGGTGCCCGGCTTTCGTCCGGGCAAGATTCCGCGCCCTGTTCTCGAGCTCGCGCTGGGCATCCGACG
>JBPCLD010000242.1:0-5989 GCA_051003655.1 Candidatus Limnocylindrales bacterium
GCCGCTACCTGGCTCGCGCGACCTCGGCGATGCTGGCAAACGTAGCCGCATCGCGAACCGCGATGTCGGCCAGGATCTTTCGATCGAGCGCGACGCCGGCTGCCTTCAACCCGTTGATCAGCTTGGCGGAGGTGAGGCCATGCTGGCGAGCGGCGGCGTTGAGCCGGACGATCCACAGGGCACGCATCTGACGCTTGCGCTGCTTGCGGCCGACATACGCGTATGCCATCGCATGAAGCAGTGCCTCACGCGCCGGCTTGATCAGCTTGGAGCGCGTGCCGCGCTTGCCCTCGGATGCATTGAGCAGCCGCTTGTGGCGCTTGTGGGCGGTTACGCCGCGCTTGACTCGTGCCATGTCCGATCCGTTCTAGAGGTAAGGCAGCAGGCGCTTGACCTGCTCCTCGCTCGACTTGCTGACGACTGCCTTGCCGGCATAACGACGTGTTCGGCGCGACGACTTGATGTCCAAATGGTGGCCGCTCCATGCCTTGACGCGCACGATCTTGCCACTGCCGGTCTTGCCGAAGCGCTTCTGCGCCCCTTTGTGAGTCTTCATCTTTGGCATCTGCTCTACCTCCGCAGTAGCCCTTGTGGCCTCTGCTGCGCGATTCCGCTTGTTATCTATTTTCTATCTCCGCAGTAGCCCTTCGGGCTCTGCTGCGCGCCTCCGGAAAGCTACCGCGATGCGGTTGCTTTCCTGCGGCTTGCTACGCTCCTGCCGGCTTGGCGGCTCCCGAGACAGCCAATTTGGCTCGTGTTCGTGTTGGCTTCGGTTTTTCGACGGCTTCCTCGGCGGGAGCCTCGGCGGCCTTCTCGGCCGGCTTGTCTTCGGTTTGAGTTGGCTGAGCCTCCACCTTTGGTGGCTTCGCCTCTGCCTTTACCTCTTCGGCGTCCGCTTCGACTGGCTTTGCTTCAGCCTGAGCTTCGGCTGGCTTCGCCTCGGCCTCGTCGCCAGGTGCCGCGTTGACATCCTCCCGACGTCGCTCCGGAGCCGGCTCCTGGACTTTGGGCTTGTGAGTCGACGCCATCACCAGCGACATCTGCTTGCCTTCCAGCAGCGGCTGTCGCTCTACCTGGGCATGCTCCCCGACCTGCTCCGCGAAGCGGATCAACAGATCGCGGCCGAGATAGGCGTGGCTTACCTCGCGCCCACGGAACTGGACGGTCACCTTGACCCGATCGCCGTCCTCCAGGAATTGGATCGAGCGGCGGACCTTGGTGTCGAAGTCGCCCTTACCGATCTTTACTTTGAGCCTTATCTCTTTGAAATCGACCGACCGCTGGTGGCGGCGGGCTTCCTTTTCACGACGCGCCTGCTCGTACTTGAACTGCCCGTAGTCGAGGAACCGGGTGACCGGCGGGGACGCCATCGGGGCGACCTCGACGAGATCGTAGCCTCGCTCCTGCGCAATTCGGAGGGCCTCCGGCGTGGCCAGTACGCCCATCTGAGCGCCCTCTTCATCCACGACCCGCACTTGCGGGACGCGAATCATCTCGTTGATGCGGAGCTCTCGACTCAGGCCAAATCCCTCAAACGATGTCTACCCAAATAGCGACACGCAGCGCACGCACGGCAACACACCGGACGCTCCACGGCCGGCGGGACTATAGCACAAGGGGTGCCGATTTCTCCCTCGAACCCCGGGCTCGCCGCTCACTCCGGGCCGGCTACGAGCCAATCCTGGTACGTGTCGGGGTAGCTACCGGAGAAGTTCGTCAACGTGGTCAGCACAAGCAGGGCGTCGTGCGTCCAATCGAAGCGGATTCCCGACAGCTGAGGCGCGCACAGGATGCGTCCCGCCGGCGTCCCACCGATCGTGTAGCCCGTCTCATTGGGTCCGGTCTCGCAGCTCGCTGTTGAATCGACGGCATAGGTATCCACGCGCGTTTGGTAGGCGGCGTCCATGTTCTGCTGGCTATCGAATTGGACGAAGTCGATGACGTTCGAGCGGCCATCCGCGAGCGGACACGAGAGCAAGGCCAGCGCGCCGGTGTCGAAGGCGGGCGGCGGAGTCTCGAAGCAATCCGGCCGCCAGTCGGTGGGCGCGTGGAGAAGCAGCGCCGCGGCCTCGAGGGACATCGTTGTTTCGCCGTCGCCTCCATAGACGGCCATGTTCTCGAAGCGCAGCGAGTAGGGATCAGATGACGCCTCGGCATAGAGCGCGACTCGGTCGAAGCCCTCGTCGCCCTCGGCTTCATCACCCTCGTAGATCGCCCCCAGCCCGAGGTCGGGCATGGACAGCTGCATGCGGAACGAACCAAGCTCTGTCCCGGCGCAGTCGAGCGCCATCCGGGTCGTCTCCCCGGGTGTCATGGGCCAGCCGGCTGCAAGGTTCGAACTCAGGATATCGACGCCCTCGTCGTCAAGACGGACGAAGACCCATTGGCCGTCGGTGTTGGCCAGCGCCCCCCACAACTCCTCCTCATCGTCGGCGCACAGCAGACCGCCAGAGCCGTCCGCGGACGGCGTCAGGTCTGCCTCGACGCGTATGACGTTCCATCTCAGCGGGTGGGTTCTACGCGACCACATCCAGGAGTCGTCCGAGGCCAGGTCAAACTGGAGCCCCCCATCCAGATAGGCCACCGTCCCGCCGGCATTCGTGCCGACGCCGAAACCGCTTGTCGGGTCGCTGAAGTCATCAGCGAACAGGAGCTCGTCGGCCCCGAAGTCCTCAATCGTCGCCAGGCTCGGTGCTGGCGACAGAGGCGGGGCGGTATCTGTTGGCTCAGCGCTCGGGGACGCCGTCGCCGCCGTCGTCGGTGTGGCCGCCTGGCTCGGCGTGGCCATCGGTGAGGGCGAGGCCGTGGGTGCGGGCGAGGCCGTGGGTGCGGCGGTCGCACTGGCAATTGGGCTTGGCGCTGGCGTGGTGATCGAGAAGCTGGGCACGAAACTGGGCAGCGCCGTCTGCACCGGTCCGAGCGATACGCACCCTACCGTCAGCAGTGCAACAAGAGCTGAAATCGCAAGCGACCTGGTCAAGCCAAGTCCTCCTCTGACGACACCCTCGTCAGCAATCCTATCTGTGCCCGCAACGTGGTCAACGGCGTCGGTGCGCTCAACGTCGCAGGCGGGCGAGTCCCGCCGACTGTTCCTACTCGATCGGCCCGGCGTCCACCCACAGGCCGTAGGTGTTTCCGTAATCGCCCTCCAGGTCGAACAGCGTCGACAGGATCTGGAGGCGGTCGTCGGTCCAGTCGAACCTGATGCCAACCTCCTGCGGCGCGCACTGGACGCGACCGAACTGCTCGCCGTCGATGCTCCAGGTGGTCTCATTGGGGCCCGTCTCGCAGCTGTCGGTTGGCTCGACGCCGAACTGATCAACCGTTTCCTGGTAGACGGCATCCATCGCGTCGTTCGACTCGTATTGCTGGAAGATCGCCAACTCGGCTCCCGTGCCTTCGGTCTGCAGGAAGCAGCTCACGAGCGCGATTGCGTCGTTCGATGACGGGGTCTCGATGCATGTCTGGCGCCAGTCCGATGGAACGTGGGTCAAAAGTTGCTCGCCCTCATCGGACATACCTGTCGAGCTTCCGGGAACGGCAAAGGCGATGGCCTGTTCGAGATCAAAGAGCGAACCCGAGCTCGAACGCCTCGGCATATACCCCGACGCCGTCGAAGGCCTCTGGTCCCTCGTCGTTTTGATATATGTCGATTACGCCGCCGCCCTGCTGGACGAGGACCAGGCGCAGTGCTCCGGTTGAGATTCCGCCGCACTCGAGCCCCAGGCCAACCGAATCGCCGATCTCGAGACCTGCGTCGTCATCGCGATGTAGAACGTCGACCTCGCCCCCTTCGATCGTGAAGAAGATCACTCCACCATCAGTTGTCAGTCCGCCGCCGTAGTAGGTATCGTCCGTCGCGGAGCACAGAAGACCCATCACTCCACTGCCTGTTGGCGTCATCTGAGCTGCGACAAGCAGGACGCCGTACTCAACGAGCACCGGTCGCTCCGAGTAGGCCGCCCCGGTTTCGGTCTTGATCCCGATCCGGAGGGCGCCGCCTTCGTAGCTGATCGAGCTTATGTCGGTATCGAGCGTGCCCCAGCCGGTGGCTGGGTCGTCCATCTCGTCGAACAGGATCTGATCGGACAGTGCTTGCTCGGCGGTCGCGGTCGGCTCAGACGTGGGCGACGCAGTTGGCGCCGCCGTCGGCTGCTCGGTCGGCGTCGCCGTGGCTGAAGGCGTCGGCGTCGTCGCGGCCGTCGCGACGGGAGTCGCACTCAATATTGGGGCGGGAGTGGTAATGCCGAAGCTCGGACCCGCGGGTGACGCGGATGGCCCGGTCGATGGTCCACCGATCGACACGCAGCCCATCGCCAGCAATGCGACGGTGACGAGAAACCGATGGGCCTGATCACGTGGACTCGCCCTCTGCGCGTGATGGATGCGCGAACGGCGGAATGCTAAACGACGAACTTCATGTGAGGCCGGCGGCTCAGGAATGCCTCCGCTCGCTCGCCTCGGTGGCCAGCCTGTCGGCCAGCTCTGCCCACCCGACGGGCTCCTGTTGCTCTCCCCCGCGCGTACGAGGTGCGGCCGTGCGTGCCTCGATCTCGCGGTCACCGAGCACGAGCATGTAGGGCACCTTCTGCTCCTGGGCGAGGCGAATCTTGTTCTGCATCCGGCTCGATGTGTCGTCCACCTCGACCTGGATGTTGCTGGCGCACAGCACATCGGCGAGCTGCCCCGCTGCCTCGTTGTGCCGATCGGCGATCGGGATGACGACTGCTTGTATGGGCGAGCACCAGAACGTGAAGGCTCCCGCGAAATGCTCCGTGATGACGCCGATGAAGCGCTCCAACGACCCAAAGATTGCGCGGTGGATGGCGACCGGGCGCTGGCGCTGGCCGCTCTCGTCGACGTAATGGAGGTCAAAGCGCTCGGGCAGCATCAGGCGATCGACCTGGATCGTCGCCGTCTGCCATTCGCGGCCGAGAGCGTCGGCCACCTGGATGTCGATCTTGGGTGCGTAGAAGGCGCCGTCACCGGCCTTGATCCGATAGTTGACGCCGGACGCTTTGAGCGCCTCGAGCATCTGCGCCTCCGTCTCGCGCCACGTCTGCTCGTCGCCCAACGCCTTCTCGGGTCGCGTCCCGAACGTCAGCATGGGCTCGAGGCCGAACCACGAGTAGGACTCCTTGACTTCGCCCATCAGGGCGAGGATTTCGTCCTGGATCTGGTCGGGCGTAACGTAGATGTGGGCGTCGTCGGTCACGAAGTGCCGGACGCGCGTCAGGCCGGACATGACTCCGGACAGCTCATTGCGATGCAGTACGCCGTACTCGGACAGGCGTAGCGGGAAATCGCGGTATGAGCGCACGCGCGAGCGATACACGAACGTCGACTCGGGACAGTTCATCGGCTTCAGGCTGTACGTCTGCTCGTCTGCCTCGACCACGAACATCTTGTCCTGGTAATGCTCCCAGTGGCCCGACTGCTCCCAAAGCTTCTTCTGCACGAGCGGCGGCGTGTAGACCTCCTGGTAGCCGCGCCGTGACTGCATCTCACGCAGTGCATCGACCAGCGTCCGGTACAGCGTCCAGCCCTTGGGATGCCAGAAGGCCATGCCGGGGGCGACGTCGTGGAAGCTGAACAGGTCGAGCTGGACGCCGAGCTTTCGATGGTCGCGCTTCTTGGCCTCTTCGCGGCGCCAGAGGTATTTGTCGAGCTCCTCCTGCGTTGACCACACCGTGCCGTAGATGCGCTGCAGCGCCGGCCGCTCCTGATCGCCGCGCCAGTACGCGCCTGATACGGCGAGGAGCTTAAGCGGTCCGATCTTGCCCGTTGACTCCACGTGCGGGCCGCGGCACAGGTCGATGAATTGGCCGTGCTCGTACGTGGAGACCTCTGGCGCCGGCTCGCCCGCCTCGTTCGCCGCACGCTCGAGGTCCTCGAGGATCTCCACCTTGTATGGCTGCCCGCGCTCCTCGAAGAACCGCTTGCCGTCGTCGGGCGGCAGAACCTTGCGCACGAAGGCGTGGTCGGCCTT
>JBPCLD010000243.1:0-4758 GCA_051003655.1 Candidatus Limnocylindrales bacterium
GCTTGGGTACGGTAGTAAGTCGGCCCTCCAGATCCAGGCGCAGGTTGTCGTGGAAGTTTGCGGTGATCGGATGCGTCGTGGTCGGGATCGTCGTGTGCATCACACCGACGACTGCCTCGTTGAACAACCTTGGGTAGGCAATGCGCGGGCTCAGCTCCAGGCCGGCCGCCACGAGCAGCCCGACGAGCGAGTTCGTCGCGATGAGATCGCCAACCCGCTGGCAGACGAAGACACCCTCGAGCATGTGCCCCGGTGGCACGATGGTGATTGCCTCACCGTCCACCAGAACGCCCGATCCGAAGGTCGTGCTCGATCCAAGCGGCTCGAGATCGCCCGGGTCGCCGACCCAGATACCTTCGAAGATGCCTGCATCACTGGCACGTACGCGGCGACCGAAGGTCAGCTCGGCCATCGGTGCGCGGGCGCGCAGGACCCAGGCCATCGGCGGCAACGAAGACGACGGTCGATGGACAATCTGCCAGCGTCGCGCAGCCACGAAGGGATGCTACCGAGCAGGCGCGTGGCGCCGCGCCACCGGGTTAGACTCGAAGCAGATGGCTACATGGAGTGAGTTCGAAGCCGCTGCGCCCGTGCTGGCCACCGCAGGTCGTGAGTTGATCTACCGCAACGGCGATGGCGAGGCGCTGCTCATCACTGTCCGGGGCGATGCTCCGCCGCGTGCCCATCCGGTGAATGCCGGCGTTGTCGATGGCCACCTTTACACCTTCGTCCAGGCTGGTTCGGCCAAGCGGCGCGATCTCGAGGAGGACGGCCGATACGCGTTTCATACGCACCTGTATCCAGCCGCTCCGAGCGAGTTCCTCGTTCGCGGCCACGCGCGCCTGGTCGAGGATGCGGCGACGAGGTCCGCGGTCGCGGCAGACTGGTTTTTCACCGTCGACGCTTCGTATCCGCTGTACGAGCTGCTCGTCGAAACCGCGGTTCTCGGTGAGCGTGCCACGGCCGACGACTGGCCGCCCCAGTACACCCGCTGGGCAGCGTCTTAACGGTCAGTCGCGCGGAACGGTGTCCGCGACAGTGCGATAGCGCTCGCGCGCTTCGATCTCGTCGGCGTCGGCCAGGGACGAATCGGTGTCCGCGTCGATCTGATCGGACTGGGTCGCCGCGACAACCAGCTTCGAGCTTGCGGCCGTCCTGTTTGCCGACTCTTCGGCCAATGCCGCCGATTCGAGCGCTGACTTCGCTGCTGCTGCCGTCGCCAGGGCCGCTTCCGCGGCATGCTCCGCGGCGGTAACTGCCGCTGAGGCAGCCAGCTTTCCGCGCCGCGCAACGGCTGCCGCTCGCTCTGCCTCGCGCCAGTTCTGGAGAGCATCAGCGGTCGTGAGCTTCTTGTTTGGTTCGCTCATTAGCCCCCTCCTTTGGGGCGTCATCATACGGACCAGTAGACCGGTCGCCTCAGATCGGCCGCGCAGGCGAGGATGGTGCCGCGGAGTACGTCGGTCCCGACGAGACCCTGTGGGTCGTGCATCTGCGGCCGGACATGGAGAGCCGGCACGGGCAGTCTCACGTTCTCGACAACCAGCGTTTGAGGGCCGACGGACCCGCCCGCGTAGTCCGCCCCGCTGACGCCCCCACCCAGCCGTTCTGAGGCGCCGATTGCCAGGCCCGGGACCGCTGCCATCGAGAACTCCGTGCCTTTGCCGCCTGTGTTGAGCAAGGTGGGTATGGCGTCGAAACCCTCGATCGCCGCTCGGACGACGACGCTCGAGAAGGCGCCATCCCGAGCCAAAGTCAGCAGCCTCAGCGTGGCTGGCCTGGCCCGTAGCAATTCGGCAACCTGCTCATCGCTCCCCTCCACCAGCAGCAGCTCATCGGTCGTCAAATCGATCACGCTCATCGCGGTGGGGTGCAGGTGTTGCGGGCTGAGGATGCCGCGGATGCCCCAAGCGCGAAACGGCGGCGGCGCAGGGATCGCGACGACATCCGGCAGCACCAGATCTGCGTCGCCGAGCGACATCGGGACGTCGCCGACGCTCCAGCTGCGCATGGTGGCGCCGCTGTGATCGGTCCCCTCCTCGCCCGGCTGCTTGGCCAACCCGAGCTGGTCGACGAGCTCCTCGTTGAGGAGGTGAACCTCCGAGCCCGTGTCGAGAACAAAGCGCCCCTCGATACCGCCGAAGCCCGCGATAACCATCGGCGCGTGGGTGGTGCCGCCGTCCCGCACCTCGTAGGTGATCGGTACCCGCGTCAGGACGCTCAACGGCGGATGAGCCGTTGGGCCAGGTCGAGGGCGCCCCGGCCAACGCGCAAACTGACCCTGAAGCCCGACCGAACCAGCCAGCCGGTTATGGCGCCCGTTGTCCGCAGGTCCGCATCCAGATCTGCCTGGGCGAGCCCGGCCGAGCGGAGAACCTGGGCACGGAACTCGGGCTTAAGGCCGTTGAGCGCAAGCCTGATCGCGCCGAGCGCGACGAGGATGTCGTCAAGCTGACCGACGACCGGGATGATCCCGGGTACGAAGTCGATCGGAGAGAGCACGTACGCGGCGCCGGCAAGAACGGCCGCACGCCGGGCGCGCGAAAGGCGAGGATCACGCGCCAGGGCCCAGGCCAGCCGCGCATAGTTCGGCATCCGGCGGACCATGGCGCCGAACGCCGCCATCGGGAAATCGTCAGCGATCTTGCGGCGCCGTCCGCCTGTCACCTACCCACCTCGGCGACAGTCGCGACCAGGTCACGGCCGACGATCTTCGACAGGCGGGCCACCTCAGCCTGGAGGGCACGTTTCGGTGGATTGCCGCCTTCCTTGAACCAGGCCACAGATACGCGATCTGCCTTCAGCTCCCAGGTGCCGCGGACGACGCCGCCGACGATGACCACCGGCGCGATCCAGCCCGCCTGCTTGCTGACCGCTCGACGTCGAGCAGCCGGAACGACGTGCGCGTCGTCCGTGCCCGGGCCGAGCACCCACTGATCGAACCCGGCCAGCAGGCGCACGGTCGAGCTGGGGCGAGCTGCTGACAGCGCTTCCACGTCGGCGGATCGGACGTACATGGACTCCCCGTCGACATCGACCTGGGTCAGCTGATCGCCGAGCTCGGCGAACCAGGTCCGAAGCTGACGCTTGGAGATAGTCCCGCGCGACAGCCAGACCGAGAAGTTGTCGATGGTCGCTGGGCCGTACGCCCCGAGGTAGGAAAGGATGACCTTGGCCCACGCGTCATCAACGGCGGGAACTCCGGCCCAGGCGGTGCTCGCGACGTGCGGGCTCATGAACGTCACCCGCGTGCCGCGGCTGGGCCCGAACACCAGGTCACCCTGCCATGCCAGCGGCTTGAGGAGCGTTCCCCAGCCGGATTTCAAGGCCTCGCCGATGTGCCCGAAGCCTCGGCGCTTGGTCACCCTGGCGATCAGCTCCTCGCGGGTGAACGACTCGTCGCCGAGGATCTCGCGAACGATCGGCCTGAGCGCTTCCATCTGCTTCGGCGACACGCCGAAATAGCGCTCCCAGATGGGTCTCTCCCAGCTTCGTGCATGGCCCATCAGCGACAGGAATGGACCGGCATCTTCGGGCGTGAGCAGGTGCAATGTCCCGCGCATCGCCCACGTCTTGACCAGCCGGCCGTCCCTTAAGGCGCCGCCGACTTCAGCCGCCTTGGCCGTCGATTGCCTGACCCGGACCGCGAGCTCCGCCGAAGAGGCGACCTGCGCCTGTATCCCGCACAGTCGACGGACCACATCCTCGACGGGGACCTTGCCCACCGGATCGAGCAGGTGGCGCTCCATGCGCCAACCGAGCGCCTGTTGCCATGTGAGCTTGGTCGCCACTGGCGGTTCCGCTACGGGACGCGTTCGAAGACGACGACCGGGATCTCTCGAGCCTTGACCCGCTTGCGATAGCCGTCGAAGAAGCTCATCTCCTTCGCCTGCCGGTCATAGAGGAGCGTTCGCTCAGGCTCATCGGTGGTCGTGGCGCGGGCCTTGTAGGTGTCGGCACCGTCCTCGATCTGGACCTCTGGGTTGGCCACGATGTTGTGGTACCAATCGGGGTGCGTCGCGGAGCCGCCCTTCGACGCGATGACGACCACGCGATCTCCGTCGCGGCTGAAGTTGAGCGGCGTGACATGTGTGCGACCGGTCCTGGCGCCCGTTGTGGTCAAGAGGATGATTGGGTTCTTGCGCCTCTTGACCACTCCAGCATTGGCGCGGAAGTCGGCGATCACGCTCCTGTTCATGGCCTGCCAGTAGTCCGCGCTGTGGGTCATGTGGCGACAGTCGGCGGAATGTTCGCGTTGAGCCGAAATAGGTTGTCTGGGTCGTAGCGCGCCTTGATCTCAGCCAGACGATCCCAGGTGGGGCCGGGATAGGCGGAGCGAATTCGCTGCTCGGATTCATCACGCAGGAAGTTCACGTAGGCGCCGGGCACGCCCTGGTCCAGCGCCGTGACCGTCTCGTCGAGCCACGCTCGCCGCTTAGCGAAGTCGTCCTCGCCTTCGAAGAAGTTCACCGCGACGGCCAGGATCCGGCGTTGCCGGTGAGCGAAGGCGGTTGCCTCGACCGGCACCCTGCTCATGGCGCCACCAAGTGCGCGCAGCTGCACGGCGCGCAGCCGGCGGCGGCGTCGATATCGAGGGCCTTCATGTCGCGGACGTCCATGACGAGACGGTCAGTGGACTGGGTGGTTCGTAATTCACGGCAACGGAATCGTACCGGCGGAGGCCGGATCAGTCGCGCGCCGCGAAGTGCTGACGGACGGCGGGTACGATCTCGGCCGCGAAACGCTCGATCTGGTCCGTGC
>JBPCLD010000244.1:0-3506 GCA_051003655.1 Candidatus Limnocylindrales bacterium
GGGCAAGATCTTCAGCTGCCACCGTCGCGTGGATCGGGAACGCGGCAAGGGTGTCCATGGTCGATCACGCCATTGCCGGCACGGTGGCTGGCGCTTCCAGGATGCCCTTGAGGCGGGTCAGCTCGGCGGCCTCGCTCGACCGGATCTCGCCGGCCATGACCGGTTCCAGGACGTGCCACAGGCCGGTCAGCCTGAATCCACCGGACCAACGGACGCGTGTGCGCCGAGGCCCAAGGGCCTCGAGCTCGAGGCGCGCCTCGCCGGCCAGCGGCACCCCGCCGGCGAGCCGCCAGGCGATGGACCTGCCCGGGGTCGATTCGCTGACAACGAGCTCGGCGACGTAGCGTCGCGGTCCCATCCGCATCGTCTCGCGGAAGACGGCGCCGAGTTCGCCGGACGGCCCCGGACGATGGCCGCATCCTCGACGGCCATCCACTTCGCGTGTTCGGTCACGTCGGCGGCATACGCCCAGACATCCTCCGCGGAGCGATCGATCGTCTGCTCGCTCTCGAACCTGATCATGTGCGGTGCCTCCCTCTACTGAATGACCGGCATCGAACCGGCGGCGATCTTGCCGAGACGAGCGTAGGCGGCCGCGCGCTCGTCCTGGATCCTGCTGACCTCATCCGCGGCTGGGACGCCCTCGGCCTGCGACGCCCAGCGCACCCGCGATCTCGTGCCGCCTTCGGCGGCTTCGAGGTCGGCGGTCGCCACCACCGGCCCGACCCAGCCGGTGAGGTCCGCGATGACAAGGAATCCTGTCTCGGGCATTGTCGTCATGCCACCATCCTGGACCTTGGAGCCGCTCCAATGTCAATACCCATTCGGGAGCTGCGGTCAACGTTCCGGTCGATCATCCGGAAGTTTCGCAAGTCGGAAGGGCGGCGTCGCCCTCACCCAAGCCGACCTGCGGTCCCGTATAGCAGGCACGAGCCATCGCCGATTTCGAGTTCCAGCCTCCTGCGACTCATCGACGGCATCACCTTGCTGGTCACCACCGGCGACGGGTAAGTAAGCCGGGGCTCCCGGGATCATGTGAACAAACCGACGGACGTCGCTCAAATCGCGTCCGTTGGTTCGGCGTCCGCCAGGTCAGGAGTCGTTCAGGGCACCGGACCAGGGAAGGTTGCCGAATCTCGCGGTGAGGTAAATCGAGCTCACAGGGCGAGATGCAGGCGAAGGGCTTCGTCGATGTCGAGCATGATCGCGTTGGGCACGACGCCCAGCCGATCACCTACCCGCTCGACTGCGATCGATCGGATCTGCTCGGCCTGCGCCTTGGAGTCGCGGTCCAGCCCTGTCTCCCCGGCCGACAGCAGGACCTGGAACGGGTAGACATGTTCGATGTTCGACGTCACGGGAATTACCGTTATCACGCCATGACCGAGTCGACCCGCCGTCGCGATGGCCGCGTCATTGCTGACGATGACCGCTGGCCGGCGCTTGTTGGCCTCGGAACCGCGGGCCGGGTCGAGGTCGACCGAATGGATGTCGCCGCGCCGCATCACGACGCGAGTCCGTCGCCAGTCGTCGATTCCCAGAGGTCGGCCTCGCCCTCCGCCGCCCACTCCTCCCACGCCGCTTGGTAGGTGCCGCCGAGTTCTGCGGTCCGAAGCAGGCGGACAGCTCGATGGACGGCGGCGGATCTGGATTCGAGACCCTGCTCCTTGGCGTAGTCGTCGAGAAACTGGACATCATCCGCTGGCAGGCTAACACTGACTTTCATACTGTGATACTACCCGGGGTAGGGCATCAGTAGCAAGAGCTGGGCCACCGTTCCCATCACGACACTCGGACAGCATCTATAGTCGTCCGGCGCCGACATAGCTCAGCGGTAGAGCACCTGTTGCGAAAGGTAACGAGTGTCCCAGCGCGATCAGTCGTCGGGGTGGACTGCAAGGGCCCGCGCCCGTTCGAGCGATAGCGCCGCCCCGCGAACCTCAGCCGCCCGGGCCGTCGTCGGGTCCCCAGTCATGGCCTGATCCTGACACGAAACACACGAAACACAAGAAACACAGGAACCGAGTCACACTGGCAGGCGTGCGCGAGCCACCGGCCAGCGGCGACGCCAGCTCACTATTACGCCACGGAACAGACCGATAGCTCCATGCTCGTGGCGACGCCCGAGGGCCGGTCGACACGCTGGAGCGCGGCGACGTCGGCGATCGTTGCCCGCCTGGTCACTGCCGCGAGCCTTGCGGTGTCACGACGGCTGCTCCTCGCCTGCTCGGCGGCTGAGCGCGACCAGCAAGCGAGGATCGTCGCTGGCGACGAGATCGGCTCCGGCCCGACGAAAGCGCTCCGCCTCGGCGGGGCTGTTCGTGTGCGGCGTCATGACCAGGAGCCCCGCGGCATGCAATGTCGCGATTGTCGCAGGCTCGATCGGCCGCGCACAGGGGTGAGCGTAGCGCGCCTCATGAGCTAGGCAGGTTTCGAGCATCGTCGTTGGCAGGACCCGATGGAAGAGAATGCTGCGTGGAACGTCGGGAGCGGCACGTCGAAGCTCGGCGACCAGCTCCGGGAGGAAGGAGCCGCTGATCACCTCAGGAGGTCCCGCCGATCTACGGAGCAGCGCGCCGAGCGCCTCACCCGTCCCGGGCCCCTTGAGCTCCACGTAGACGCCGATGCGGCCGGAGGCCACAGCAAAGACCTCGGCCAGCGTCGGCACGACTTGGTCATCGGCCCTCGACACGCGGGAAAGCTCGGCGACCGTCAGCTCGGAAACCGGCGTCCGGACTCCGTGCTCGTCGACGAGAGCCGGGTCGTGGTGAACGACGAGCTCGCCGTCGCGACTCAGATGCACGTCGACCTCGACGAAGTCGAGCCGATAATCGATGGCCAGGCGGATCGCAAGCACCGTGTTCTCGGGCGCCAGCGCGCTTGCACCGCGGTGCCCGACCGTTTGCATTCGCACCACCACGTCAGGTGGCGAGCGAGCCGACCACCCGGAAGCCGGTGTGGGCGATCGAGCTGGCCGGGGTGTTGGAACTGCGGGCGGCGACACGGTAGCGGAAGCAGTACGAGTCATGGCACAGGTAGGAGCCGCCGCGGATGACGCGCGCCGAGCCAGCGACGGGTCCGGCCGGGTCACGCCGCGGTCTGGCCGGCATGCGCGGCGAGAACCAGTCGCTGCACCACTCCCAGACGTTGCCGACCATGTTGTGCAGGCCGTATGAGTTGGGCGCGAAGGCATCGACCGGTGCGGTGCCGAGAAAGCCATCCTCGGCCGTATTGTGCTCCGGAAAAGCGCCCTGCCAGACGTTGCAGTGCCACTGCCCGCCGGGCCTCAGATCGTCGCCCCTGCAGCCTTCGGCGAGGCTGCCCGCGTATCCTCGCGGCCGGTCGTCGTTTGTCAGGATCCCCAGCCCGACCTGCTGGAGATGAAGGCCGGTGAGCAGCGACGCACGCGACGGGCTGCATCGAGCGCTCGTGTAGAACTGCGTGAGACGCACCCCCTCGCACGCCAGGCGGTCGAGGGTTGGCGTACGGATCTCGCCGCCGTAGCA
>JBPCLD010000245.1:0-4555 GCA_051003655.1 Candidatus Limnocylindrales bacterium
GTCTATGACAGGGCGGTGGGTGGCTTCTCGACCGAGCTGACCAGGGCACAGGTAAGTACTCTCGAACGCGACCCGGCTGTAGCCGCGATCGTCGAAGACGAAGAGATCCACCTCGATGAAGGCTCCGCCGGTTTCGGTGCGGGCGGCATCCGGACCACGGCCAACCCGCGCGCAAGCATCCCGGCCGGCATCCGACGCGTCGGCGCTCAGCGAAATGCCCTGGCCCGCGCCCCTAAGCCCCCTCGACCTCGGCTACGAATTCCCGTACGAGGCGGTTGAATTCGGCGCGCCGCTCGAGGTTGACCATGTGCGCCACGCCCTGGAACACATGCGAGCGCGCATTGGCGATTTCGGCGCTCATCTTCTCGCCGGACCGAAGCACCCCGAGCTCATCGAGCGTGCCCCATATCAATAACGCCGGGACGTTGATCTCGTCCAGCCGTTCAACGGCGGGCACATCGGGTTGGATGGGCTGATTGGGCTGCTGATCGGCCTGGTAGTTCTCCATGTTCCAGGCAACCATGCGGCGCCGAACATCGGGATCCACGCGGTCCGCCGACTGGCCCGGCCCGTCCGTCCAGATCTGCGTCTCGAGGTCCACCAGGGGCGCCCAGTCGCGTGCCTCCTCGAGTTGCTCCATCACCGGCCAGATATCGGTCAGTCGTGGGTCCTCGACTTCGAAGCCGCGCAAGCCGCCAGCCACCCAGGTCAACGAGCGCACACGCTCAGGACGCTCGAGCGTGAAGTCGGTCGCGATCATGCTGCCCCGTGAGATGCCGAGAAGATGGGTGCGCTCCACGTCGAGGTGATCGAGCACCGCCCCTAGATCGTCCCGGTTGGAGTAGGGGACGTCGTCGACCAGGGTATGCCCGAATCCCCGGCAGTCGTAGCGGATGACGCGGTGATCCCCGCGCCACGCAGGCACCTGCTCATCCCACATGCGCAGGTGCGCGACGCCCGCATGGATGAGCGTGATCGGTGAGCCCTCCCCTTCAGCCTCGTAATAGAGCTTGCCGCCGGGCATATCCACGAATCCAGATTGGGCGTCACTCATCGGTTTCCCTCCAGCAGTTCGAGCGCCCCAGTCAGAGCGCGCCCGGCGGTCTTGCGATTCAGTTCGACGAGCTCTGGCGGTTCCGGTCGCACCAGGTCTTGCGGATCAAGCAACGTACCGGGCGGCGGAGACTGGCCGTACCGCTCAGCCTCGTCAGCCCAGCGATCGCGCCAGGCTGGGTCCGTTTCGCGTGGTGGATCACAGTGTGCCTGCGCGAGCCACACGAGAGACCACGATCGGGGCACGACGCGATATGCGTCGTATCCACCGCCACCCGTCGCCAGCCACCTGCCCTCCGCGTATCGATGTGCGATCGTGTCGAGCATCGCGGTTGCCGCCCTGTAGGCGCGCGTCGTCAGGCGGAGATGGGCGAGCGGATCGTAGGCGTGCGTATCGCAGCCGTGCTGCGTCACCAGGAAAGTTGGATTGAAGGTGAGCGCGAGCGCCGGCACCACCTGCTGGACAGCTGCAAGCCATGAGCCGTCGCCGCTGTATGGCTGGAGCGGGACGTTCACGGCCGTTCCCAGTGCCCCTTGCCCGCCACGCTCGTCAAGGAAGCCAGTGCCCGGAAACAAGGCCTGACCGGTTTCATGGACCGACACGGTCATGACCTGCGGGTCGTCCCAGAAAAGCGCCTGGGTACCGTCGCCGTGATGAACGTCAAGGTCCACGTACAGCACGCGATGCCCCGCGTCCCGTGCTCGTGCCACGCCGAGCGCGACGTCGTTGTAGATGCAGAACCCGGACGCTCGCGCGGCCGTCGCGTGATGCAGACCGCCGCCGGGGTTGAAGGCGTGCTCGACCTCCCCGGCCAGGATCCGATCGACCGCGTCGATCGACCCTCCGGCCACCGCCGCCGAAGCCTCATGCATGCCCTCGAATGATGGGCAGTCGCCGGGCCCGATGCCCGCTGCGCCTGACTGATCGGGATCCTGCGAGAAAGCGCGGACGGTGCGGATGTACTCAGGCGAATGGAGACGGGCAAGCTCTTCGTCGGTCGCCAACCGGGGCTCGACGAAGTTCGTGGCGCCGACGGTGCGCACCAGGTCGATCGAGGGGCCGAACCGGCGCGGTGTCAGCGGATGCTCGGGCCCGAAGTCGTAGGTCAGGTTGACGTCGCCGTAGACGACCAGCGGCTCAGGGGCCGGCGGCAGCACTGAGCCGGTCACTCGGGTGCCTGCTCCCACCCCGTTTCGCTGACCGCGTCCGCCCACGCGTCGGCGGGCTGGCGGCCGGCATCCAGGAACGCGGCGTATTGCCCCACGAGCTCGGCGAACGCTCCGCCGCCATCGTCGGGAACCTCCAGCACCGTTGCCGCCTCGGGCAGGTCTCCATCGGGCGGTTCACCCGCCGCCGCCAGGACGATCAGTGTCGCTCCATGGTAAGCGGCGGCGTCGGTCACGATGCCAAGGACATCTGCGGGCAGCTCTTCGGCCGCCACCAAAACCTGGCATTCGGCAAGGTAGCGAAGGCCGAGCTCGACGTCGGCCGCCTCCAGCCGGGGTAGCTGCTCTTCGGTAGCCGCGCCGTCCGCGATACGCGGAGTGCTCCCTGCCGGATCGCGTAGCACCGCGGCGTGCCCGATGCCCGCGCGACCCAGCTCAACGATGACCGCGTCACCGTCGGCGTCATCACCCACAGTGCCAACCAGCTCTACCCGTCCGCCGGCGCGTGCCGCCGCAAGCGCAATGCGTCCGGCGGGACGGTCGATATGGTCGTCGGCCGTCAGCCCCGGCCGACCGAGAACGACGATCACTCGGGCGACGCGTCGGCCGGTACGACAGTCACCTCACCAAGCCCGGCATCTCGCAACGGCCCCTCGACCTCCTTCGCCGCGCCGACGATCACGACCGAGAGCTCGTTTGGGCGGATGTTGCGTCGCGCGGCGGCCATCACTGCTCCAGCATCGACAGCGGCGACCGCGGGCCGATAACTGTCGAGCTCATCGTAAGGCAGCTCGAAGATGACCAGGCCGGACAACGCCGCCGCGACCTGGGCAGCGCTCTCGAACCGAAGCGGGAACACGCCGACCAGGTAATCGCGGGCGACGTTCAACTCGTCGGGTTCGGGCGCGAGCTCGGTCATCTCTCGAACGATGCGCAGGGTCTCGACGAGCGCCGGGACTGTCACGGCCGTCTCGACGGCGCAACGGACAGCGAATGGGCCCGGCCGGCGGCGCATGTCGAACGCCGAGTGAATGCCGTAGGAGTAGCCCTTCTCCTCGCGGATGACGCGGTTGAGACGGGAGTTGAACGTGCCGCCGAGGATGGCGTTGAGTACCGCGATCGCGTGGAAATCGGGCGTCTTCCTGGCGACTCCAACGTGACCGATGCGCAGCTCCGACTGCGGTGCAGACGGGCGATCGACCAACACGATCCGAGCACCGTCCGGATGGGCGGCGACGGTCAGTCCGCGATCAGCCTGAGCGCCCGGGCTGGCCGTGGCGAGCTGGCCCAAATGCTCCTCGGCTAGTTCCAACAAAGACACGCCGGTCAGGTCACCGGTCACCACGAGCGTTGCAGCTGATGGATCGAGCAGGTGACGGTGGCGCTCAACAACGGCGTCGCGGTCCAGCGGCCCGATTGTCGACTGGATGCCCGCCAGCGGCCGGCTGTAGGGCGTGCTCGATGCGTAGACCGTTTCCGGAAAGACCCGCTCGGCGCGACGGCGAGGATCGGACCACGCCTGGAGGAGGTCGTTCATCCGCTCGCCGCGCAGACGCTCGACCTCTTCGGCTGGAAATGCGGGCTCGGAGCACATCTCGGCCAGCAGTGCGAGTGCCTGACCGAACCGCGAGCGCGGAACCTCGATCGTCGCGGCGAGTGACTCCCATGACGCGTCGGCGTGGATCTCGGCGCCGAGTCGCTCAGAGGCCTCGATGAACTCAACCGCATTCCTGCGCCGCGTGCCCTCGAGCATGGCACGGCCGGTGAGCACGGTCACGCCGGCCTGCTCGGGCGGCTCGCTCCAGCCGCCACCAGGGAAGATCAGATGGGCGGCGAGAAGCGCCCGGCCCGGAACATTGGCATGGACGACGGTCAGGCCGTTGCTGAGCCTCGCACGCTCGAACGAGGGAAACCTGTAATCGCGCGGCGGGCCGGGAGTTGGCCGAACATCGAGGATCGACAGGTCGGGCCCGTGGGCCGGCGGTGCGCTGAGCGGGGCGGCGATCGGCGCGATGAACGCGGCCGAATCGGGCTCCGGCGCCAGCCCATCGACCGTCTCGATGCCGGCGTCTTCGACCGCCCGCAGGTCGTCCTGATCGGTGGTGAAGCCCTTCTCGGCCGGATCCTCGATCGTCATGCGGCTGCCTCTTCGGCCTCGCGCGGGACGTAGGTGAGCACCACGCGGTTGTCAGGCCTGAAGACGTCGCGCGCGACGTCGCGGATCTCCTCCGCGGTCACTGACAGGTAGCGCGGAAGCTGGTCATTGACCATCTCCGGCTCATCGAAGAGGGCGGCGAACATCGACAGGCGATCGGCGACCTCCTCGACCCTGCCC
>JBPCLD010000246.1:0-6557 GCA_051003655.1 Candidatus Limnocylindrales bacterium
GCTGTAGACGGCGCCGGGGAAGGTCTCGTTGCGCGTCTTGACGCCCCTGATGACGGGGATCGCCAGCCAATCCTCAGCCGTCGCCCGGTAGGCCTCGAGTCCGACCGCGACCTCGTCGGCAGCCTCCTGTTCGGTGGCATGGAAGGTGTGCGCCTCCTGCCACAGGAACTCGGCAGTACGCAGGAAGAGACGCGTGCGCAGCTCCCAGCGGACCACGTTGTTCCAGAGGTTCATGAGCAGAGGCAGGTCGCGATACGACTGAACCCAGTCCTTGACCTTCTCGGCGATGATCGCTTCGCTCGTCGGGCGAATGGCGAGCCACTCGTCGAGCTCCTTGCCGCCGGCGTGCGTCACCCAGGCAACTTGTGGGTTGAACCCCTCGACGTGTTCGGCTTCCTTTTCGAGCAGGCTGCGCGGCACGAACAGCGGGAAGTAGACGTTCTCATGGCCGGTTCGCTTGATGTGTCGGTCGAGCTCGTCGCGCATCGACTCCCAGATCGCGTAGCCATACGGCCGAATGACCATGCATCCGCGCACTGGCGAGTAGTCGGCCAGCTGGGCCTTGAGGACGACGTCGTTGTACCAGCCCGGAAAGTCGTCCGACTGGGGCGTGATCGAGCTGACGAAGCGGTCCTTCGACCGCTTTTCCTTGGCCACTGCGGGGGTCGTCAAGGTACGAGGCTCCGGCGCGCTAAAGGTCTTATTGCGGGGCGATATCGTAGCCGACCGGGGTCAGGCGGCTGGCTCGCGGTCCTTGGCGACCTTGCCGATGATCTGGGCCAACTCCTGGGGACGCGACCACATCGGCCAGTGGCTGGTTGGCAGGTCGATGTACGAGACGTCACGCAGGTCGGCCAGGCCGGCAACAAAGTCGTAGCCCTGCTTGACTGCGTCCTTGTACTCCTCGGACGTGTAGGCGGTGCAAATGACAGTGCTGGGGATATCCAGCCGTACATCGTTGGTCAATTCGATCGCCTCACGCAGCGCACCACCCGGCTCGGGTACGGCCCGCTGCCTGAACGTCTCGAGCTGTTCCTCTGTTAGCCCATCGAGGTTCTCGTTCTTGGCTAGATCCTCCGGCGAAGGCAGCGGTTTCTCGACGTCCTTGAAATCGACGTCCATCGCCCCGGTGCCGGCGCCCGTGTCGACATAGACCATGGCCGCAATCAGCTCGGGGACGCGGTCGGTCACTGCGTAGCCCGGGAACCCCGCGCCGCTGTGGACGGCGAGCACGACAGGGGTCCCTGCCACCTTGACCGCGGCTTCAATTGCGTCGACGTGGTCGGACTGGGTGATCTTGGAACGATCCGCATCGACCGACTCCAGGCCGGGCAGGGTCAGCGCCGTGACGTCGTGGCCCTCGGCGCGCAAAACGGTCGCGACCTCATCCCACGCCCACGCGCCCAGCCAGAAGCCCGGAACCAGAACAATCGGTGCACTACTCATCAGGTGACTCTCCCACTTGGGCGGCCAGCGCCTTGGGCGCGACCGCGCGGTAACTCTCGTCTATCCATTCGCGCAGCATCTGGAACGGCATTTCCGTGCTGATCCTGATCGAAACCCAACCAGCCTTGCCGAGGCCATAGCCGCTCGGGGTCACCCCGGGCTGAGCAAGCGCCATGGGCTGCGAGTAGCTGAGCTTCATGCCAAGCCCGGGCTCGTCAGAGCCGTCGGTGCCGAAGAACACGAAGATCTTCTTGCGCACCTTCGCGACGCTCTCTCCCCACGGATGGTCCTCGTAGGCGTCGGGGAGTGTCAGCGCGTAGGTCCTGAGCGTCTCCCGAACAGCGGCGGCGTTTCGCGCTGCCGTCATGGCAAGCCGGCGCCGCGGTAGCGCTTCGAGACGTACTCGTCGAGGATGCCGATGAACTCGTCTACCAGACCCTCCCCGCGCAAGGTGGTGCGCAGGGCGCCATCGACGTACACCGGCGCCACCGGCTCCTCGAACGTGCCCGGCAGCGAGATGCCGATATCAGCATGCTTGGATTCGCCCGGGCCGTTGACGACACAGCCCATGACCGCAACACGCATCTCCTCCACGCCGGGATAGGTAGCAGCCCAGACCGGCATCTGCTCGCGTAGGTAGCCCTGGATCTGCTGGGCCATCTCCTGGAAAAAGGTCGACGTCGTGCGGCCGCAGCCGGGGCAGGCCGAGACCTGTGGGGTGAAGGATCGAAGGCCGAGGGACTGAAGCACCTGCTGGGCGACCTGGACTTCCTCGGTTCGGTCGCCGCCCGGAGCGGGCGTAAGCGAGACCCTTATCGTGTCGCCGATCCCCTCCTCGAGCAGCAGCGACAGGCCAGCCGTTGAGGCAACGATGCCCTTCATGCCCATGCCGGCCTCGGTCAGCCCGAGGTGGAGCGGGTAGTCGCAGCGGGCGGCAAGCAGGCGATACACATCGAGGAGGTCGCGCACGCCGGAGACCTTGGCACTGATGACGATCTTGTCGTGCGCCATGCCGGTCTGCTCGGCCAGCTCCGCCGAGCGCAGGGCCGAAGCGATCATCGCCTCGATCATCACTTCGCGCGAATCAGCGGGAGATGCGAGTCGCGCGTTGGCGTCCATCAGCTCGGTCAGCAGCAGCTGGTCGAGCGAGCCCCAGTTGACGCCGATACGCACCGGCTTGTCGTATTCGAGGGCAACTTTGATGATCGTGACGAAGTTCTCGTCGTGGCGTTTAGTGCCCACGTTGCCCGGGTTGCTGCGGTACTTGGCCAGCGCCGCGGCCATCTCGGGGTATTCGATCAGTAGTTGATGGCCGTTGTAGTGGAAGTCGCCGATAACTGGCACTCCCACGCCCAGGTCGTCGAGCTTGTGCCGTATCAAGGGCACGGCGGCAGCCGCAGCGTCGTTGTTGACCGTCACCCGCACCAGCTCGGAACCGGCATGGGCGAGTGCCGCGACCTGGAGGGCAGTGCCGTCGGCGTCGGCCGTGTCCGTGTTGGTCATCGACTGCACCACGATTGGATGGCGGGATCCAATCTTCACGCCGCCGACATCTACCGTCGGGGTGAGCCGTCGACCCGGGAGATGCGGCTGGCCTTCCACGGCGCCGACCTCTTGCCGGCCTTCCTGTATCTCTGGTTGTGCCGGCGCCGCCTCAGCGGGCATGGTCATGTCCCGGTTCGTTGCAGGATGCCCGTATCGAACAGCGTTACCCAGGCGAGCAGCGCCATCAGGAATACGAACCCAGCGAGGTAAACGAAGCGCTCGACCGCCACGCTGACCCGGTTGCCCACGGCCGCCTGGACCAGGCTTACCGCGACGCGGCCGCCATCGAGGGGCGGCAGCGGCAGGACGTTGACCACGGCGAGGTTTGCCGAGAGCAGGGCGATGAAATAGATCATGAACACCGGCGGAGCCGAGGAGCGGACTACGCCGATCGCGTTGACGATGCCGACTGGCCCCGAGATGGGCGGATTGGCAAGGTTGTTGACGAAGTCACCGAGGGCGCGAACGATGAGCGTCGCCGCGTCCAGTGTCCGTTTGGCGCCGATTCCGATCGCCTCGAGGAAGTCACGTTTGATCGTTTGCCCCGGCACTGGTTGGGGCACGAAGCCAAGGGCGCCCCGGTTGGCGGCGATGTCCTCCGCCGACCTGGTTGTCGCCTGCACATCCACGATCGTGCCGTCGCTCCGCTGGACGGTCAGTGTCACGGCGGTCGATGGGCGCGCTCGGGTGTACTCGGTGATGCCGACGGGGCCGTTGGGCAGGTCGAACCATGCAAACGTGTGGCCGTCCACGGCGAGGATCCGGTCGCCGCTATCGTCGTAGATGGGTACTTCGCGGCCTTCCGAGTCAGTTGTCGTGCCAATCTGCTGCCCGCCCTTCAGGCCGGCCTGTTCGGCAGGCGAGCCGGGCTGCACGGCAAGGACCTGGGCGGTCGAGCTCGGGTCGGCCAGGGCTGCAATCAGGGTCAAGAGGACGAAGGCGAGGATGAAGTTCATCACGACGCCGGCGAGCAGGATCGCCAGCCGGGTCGGGAGTCTCTGGCGCACGAACGAACGTGGATCGTCCGATTCGCCCTCCTCCCCCTCGAGTCGCACGAAGCCACCAATCGGCAGCCAGTTCAGTGTGTAGATGGTGCCCTGCTTGTCGGTGAACAGGACCTTGGCACGCGGCGGGAAGCCGACGCCGAACTCGTGGACCTTGACGCCCGCGCGACGCGCGACAACGAAGTGACCGAGCTCGTGGATGACCACGAGGACGACCAGTATGACGAGCAGCAGCACGACGTTCATGAGGCCGTTTCCGAGGCCGATGAGCTCAGGCATCCAGGGCCCTCGAGGGCGTGGTGGGCGGCGTGGTTGCGGCCCAAGCCCGAACTTCCATGTCCAGCTCGATCAGCTCGGCGAGCGCCGGTGCCTGCGGTTCGCCACGGCCGAAGCGGTCGACGGCCGCGGCGCAAAGGGCGGCAATCCCCGGGAAGTCGAGCGTCCCGTGCAGGAATCGATCGACCGCGACGTCATCTGCGGCAATGAGGGCAGCGCTGGCTCGGGGGCCCTGTCGGCCAGCAGCTCGACCAATCCCGAGCGCGGGGAAGCGACCCTCATCGACCGGCTCGAAGGAAAGGGTCGAAATATTCGCGCCGTTGAGCCGCGGCGCCGGCGAAGGTAGGTGATGGGGATAGGTCAAGGCGTATTGGATCGGGATCCGCATATCCGGAAGGCCCAGCTGGGCCTTGAGTGAGCCGTCGGCGAACTCGACCAGAGAGTGAACGATGCTCTGGGGGTGGACGACGACGTCGACTTGTTCGTCCCCGACATCGTACAGCCAGACCGCCTCGATCACCTCCAACGCCTTGTTCATCAGCGTCGCGGAGTCGATCGTGACCTTGGGCCCCATGCGCCATGTCGGGTGTTTGAGAGCATCCGCCGGGGTCGCCGACCTAATCCGGTCGGCCGGCCACTCGCGGAACGGACCGCCCGACCCGGTGATGATGAGTCGCGCCACGTCGGTTCGGCGCTCGCCAGCCAGGCATTGCCAGATCGCCGAGTGCTCCGAGTCGATCGGTCGCAGCCAGTTCAGGGCCATCGAGTCCTGGCCCGCCTTTGCGGCCAGGGCACGGGCGAGAGGCATGACCAGATGGCCGCCGGCGACAAGCGTCTCTTTGTTGGCCGTAGCGACGACCTTGCCCGCCTTCAATGCAGCGATAACGGGCTTCAGGCTGACAACGCCAGACGTCCCGACGAGAACCAGATCTACGTCGTCGCTTGCCGCGATCTCCTCCAGGGCCTGGTCACCAGCGATGACCCGAGCAGCGTTCGGCTGAAGGGCGGCGGCGGCAGACTGATCCGCGAGGGCGACCCGCCGCGGACGATGGCGCGCGATCTGCTCATTGAGCGTGGCCGCGTCGCTACCGGTCGCGAGCGCGACGACGGTGAACCGGTCGGGATTCAAACCAAGTACGTCGAGCGCCTGCCGCCCGATGGACCCGGTGCTGCCGAGCACGGCGACCCGAATGGAGTCGCTCACAGCACGCCAGCGGCGCGAAGCACCCCGAGCGTCGCGAGCGATGCGTAAAAGGCGGGAGCCGCGAAAAGGAACGAGTCGACGCGGTCCAGGAACCCGCCATGGCCGGGAATGAGTCTGCCCGAATCCTTCGCCCCGGCGGCGCGCTTGAGCATCGATTCGGCGAGATCACCTGCCTGGGCGGTGACGGCGATGACTAGCCCTAGAAACGCACCGCCCACTTGGGACTGGCCGCTGGCGGTGAAGAGCAGAGTGCAGACGACGACGGCCGCGATCGTGCCGCCGATTGCACCACTCCATGTTTTCTTGGGCGAGATGTGGTTCATGAAGCGGCCGCGGCCATACAGCCGACCGACCAGGTACCCGGCGCTATCAAGTGTCCAGACGGTGGCGATCAGGATCAGGAGCCAGGTGCGCCCACTGTCCAGGTGGTAACCAAATAGGAGCACGTCCTGGGATGTCGGGGCGATGCCGATCAACGCCGCCGGGAACGCCAGCAGGCCCGGGTAGACGCCGGCAAATACAGATCCAATCCATGCTCGAAAGCCCTCCGTTGGGTCGCGGTTGGAGAAGGCGAGGATTGCCGCGAGAACGACCAGGACGGCAATACCCGGCGCAACCAGAGCCCAACCAAGGGTGATTGCACCAGGCCCGACAAACCACGCGAAGCCAAGCACCGCCAGCGGTGCCCAGATGACCGGCAGCCAGGTCGACGAGGGCAGGCCGGCGGCGCGCAGCAACTGCGTGGTCTCGTACGCGGCCAGCGCGGCGAGCAGGGCAATTCCGATGGTTAGCCACGGTGGCCCGAGCACGAGGAGAATTACGACGACCGGCACCAGCGCGGCCGCGCTGATCAGGCGCTGACGCATTGCTCGCAAGCCGAGGCGGAGAACCGCGCCAGCAGGGCTTCGTCCGAGGCGCGCAGCAGCGGCCGCAGGCCGGCTGCGGAGGTAGGCATCTAGATAAAGGCTAGCGCCCGAATCGACGTGATCGGCGGGCGTATTCGGCGAGGGCCGCGTCGAACTCGGCGGGGTCGAAGTCCGGCCACAGCCGATCGGAGAAGTAGAGCTCGGCGTAGGCCGCCT
>JBPCLD010000247.1:0-5583 GCA_051003655.1 Candidatus Limnocylindrales bacterium
AGGTCAGGGCCGAGCTCCAGGAGCTGCCGCGCCCCTTCGCCATCGGCGGCAGCGTCGACGCGGTAGCCGTCGCGTTCGAGATAGCGAGACACGACGTCGCGAACCATTGGTTCATCGTCGATGACGAGCACTCGCCGGTGGCGACCGACATCGGCCGAGTCGGCTATTGGCGGCGGAATGTGCGGCATGTGCATTCGACGAGCATACGTTGCCCAAGTCGCCTCGCGGTGCGAGGACCCCATCCGTTCACCAACGGTTTCCGAACATGGTGCGAGGCCGTCGCCGGAGTCCTGGTGGCATTCGGGCCGCCCTCCACGTCTCGTTCCTCGTCGTCAAGATGCTGCTGTGGCAGAGGCCGCTCGGAATGCGAACCTTCGGGCTGACACGCGAATGTGCCAAGATGACCGCGTCGCTGGCGGCCAACCAGGGCCTGTACAACGGATTCCTTTCCGCTGGACTGGCTTCCGTTCTCACGGCGCCCCCACCAACCGCGTTCCATCATTTGTGGATCGAGACGACGGCGACACCTGCCGCGACCTCATCGCGCGCAGTCCAGGCCGGCCGATGCCGGCTCGCGCGGCCACCAGACCCTAGATGAACTTCCACGGTGCAAGTGGGACACATCATCGGAGCCGGACGACGGTGCTGAGCAGGGCCGCCGCAACCGTCGTCCCGCCGACCAATGGCGCGGCGGCAAGCGATGACGTCGCGATGGGCGTCGACTGCGGCCGAGGCGCAACGCTCCGCGAAGGTTCTGCTCGCCAAGGGAAAAGCCGGCCGTCGCGTTCGTCTCTCATCGCGGACATCGACTCACGCGGCGTCGAACGCCACCGTTTGCCATGCGTCTCAAGCTCGCACAGACTGCGTCTCATGATCCGCCGATTCGAGCTCTACGCCGCGGGGCTTTCGGCTTCGGCAGCAATCCTCCACGGGCTGGCGGCACCCGAGCACCTGGCGGAATGGTGGGGATACGGCGCCTTCTTCATCGCCGCCACGGTCACCCAGGGCGGCTATGCCATCCTGCTCGCCCTTCAGCCATGGCGCTACGACGCCACCGGTGCCCTGGCGCCGGGGCACGGCGGACGGGCGGGAAGGGCGAGCTACCTCGTCGGCATCGCGGGCACTGCGGCCATCGTCATCCTGTACGTCGTCACCCGCACCATCGGCATCCCACTCCTTGGGCCAGAGGCCGGCAAGGTCGAGGAGCTGACGCCGATCAGCGTACTCTCCAAGCTCGTGGAGCTCGCCCTCATCTATCTGCTCGTTCGGCTGGTGCGCGGTTTCCGGACGGCGACGCCGGGAGCTCCCTGAGTCTCGCGCCGAACGATGTCCGCGGCTCCGCACCGACTGACCGCCAGGCTCGGTGCGGACGGCGCGCGGCGGTGTTGAGACCGTCGCTCGTTCGTCATTTGGATGTCGCTTCTTCCGCCATCCGGCGGCGGCCGAAGCTCTGGCGCGATCCCTGCCGCAGGTTGACGAGCGCGATCCCGCCGATGACGAGCGCCGTGCCGAGGATCAGCCGCGCGTCGATCGGCTCGCTCAGGACGATCGCGCCGAGGACGATGCCCCAGATCGGCAGCAGATACGCAACGAGCGACGTGCGTGTGGCACCCCAGCGAGCCAGGAGCCGGAAGAAGAGCAGATAGGCAACGCCCGAGCCGAGCAGCCCAAGCCAGAGCACGGCGAACAGGGCGTCGGGCTCGATGGAGAGGCGAATCGGTCCTTCAAGGACGACCGCCGGTATCCCCACCATCACCAGCCCGAACGCAACCTGGAGCAGGGCCGGGATCATGGGTCGCAACCCTCGAACGTTTCGCCTGGCGTACACGCCACCGATCGCGTACGAAGCGGCGGCGCCGATGAGGGCGAGCTGCGCGACCAGGCCCGTGCCCATGAGACTGTCCGGGTCGAAACCAACAACGATCGCGACGCCGACGAGCCCGATGGCGATGCCAACGAGCTTGTTCGGGGTGACCCACTCGTCGGCGAGCAGCAGCGCCGCCACGGGGATGACGAACAGCGGAACCGCGCCAGTCAGGACGGCGGCCAGGCTGGAGTCGACACTCTGCTCCGCCCAGGTGATGAGGGTGAACGGAAGAGCCACGCTGAAGAAGCCAAGCACGGTGAGGTGGCCGTACAGCTTCCGTTCGCGCGGCAGCGACTCACGCGCGAGTCCCACGACCACGGCCAGCAATGCCAGGCCGATCAAGAGGCGCAGGGAGACCAGCGTGAACGGTTGGAGGCCGGCATCCACGCCGATCTTGATGAACAGGTAGCTGCTGCCCCACAGGAACCCGAGCAGGATGAAGAGCGGCCAGTCAAGTCGGGAGGACGCAGTCGATTGCATGGCCCTCATGGTGAGTCGCCACGGCAGCGGCGCCAGTGCCAGTCCCGGCGCAGCATACGGGGCCACTCGAGCGCCCGCGTCCTGTCGCGTATGTACGTACGTGGATACGTATGTGCTTCCGCGCTCCGAGGCGGGCAGCCCGTCGGAGCGCGAGCCCGTACAACGGATTCCTGGCGGCCGGCCTCATCGTGGGTCTTCTTGCGCCAGAGGCGGCCGCATTCCAGTTTAAGGCGCCTTTCCTGGCATGCGTGATGGTCGCCGGCCTGTTCGTGCAGTCACCGTGTCGCGGCGGATCCTGCTGGTGCAGCCGGTCCCGGCAGCGACAGCCCTCGTTTCCGTCCTGCTCGTCACCCTAGGGATCGGTGAAGGAAGGCGTGCGCGGGGGAGACGCTGAGGGGAGCAGCGCTGGCACCCCCCGCACAGCCGGCCGCGCCCGAGCCACGCGGCGAGTCAGTGCCCACATCCGTGGAGCCTCGGTCATTGGTCGGGTGGGGACAAGCGCGTCCGTCGAAAGACGCGCCTGTCGACGACCCACAAACCCTGGTGGCCCAGCACGGCGCGGGAGGGATCGTGCTCCCCTACCGGTTGCGTGCATTAGCATCGAGGCACCAGCCTGCAGATTCCGCTGCGTGCACTTTTCGCCGAAGACAGCCGCTCGTCATTACGCTTTTGTAATGTGGCCGCGGATCAGCCAGGCCGCCGTCCATTCTATCCGTGGTGAGCACATGCCCGACGGACGCTCGCCAGCCACCATCTTCCACAAACGCGAGAAACGCCTGGCCAACGGGCCCCAAACGGCGGGCACGCGGGTAGACGAGGTGCCACTGTCGGTGAAGCGGGAATCCGACCACCGCTACCTCGACCACCAGTCCGAGCTGAAGCTCAAGCGAGACGGAGTATCGCGCGACGATCGCAACGCCCAGGCCGCGCGCAACGGCTCGCTTGATCGCGCCGTTGCTGGCCAGCTCCATGACGATCCGGATGGGACCGGGCGTCCGCGCCAACGCCTCGTCTGCGGTCTCGCGTGTGCCAGATCCAGCTTCGCGCACGATGAACGGTTCCCGCGCGAAGCGTGCCAGCGAGACGCGAGGGATCGTTGCCAGCGGATGTCCCGGCGCGACGATCGCAATCAGCTCATTGGGCAGGAAGGGCTGGACGGTCAGCGGCACCTCCGGGCGATCCCGGAGTCGACCGACGACCGCGAAATCGGCCTCGCCGTCGAAAATGCGCTGATACACGTGATCGCGGTTGCCGACGTCCAGCCGGACGTCGACGTCGGGATGTGCAGCCTTGAATGCGCCGAGCAGGTCCGGAAGCACGTAGATTCCGACCGTCGTGTCGCCGGAGACGCGGAGAGGCCCACGTCGAAGTCAGCGCAGCGCCTCGATCGCGCGATCCACCGCTTCGAACTCCGCGAGAATCCTACCGGCATGCTCGTACAGCAACCGGCCAACTTCCGTCACCTGGCTCCGCCGATCGATCGTCTCGAACAGCGGCCCACCCGCGACCGCCGCCAGCGCCTTGACCTGGTGCGAGATCGCTGGCTGGCTCAGATGCAGCGCCTCCGCAGCTCGCGTAAAGCTGCCGAGGTCGGCGACCGTCTTGAAGATCCGCAATTGGTGCACGGTGGCTCGATGCTCGAGCGCGGTACCTGACATACACTCATCTTATTCGACCCATTCTATTCATGTATTGGACTTCATACCTTGGCAATGCGTACGGTAGTGGTTCACAGAGGATCCAAAGACCATGGATGACGGTTCGCGCGACCAGCTGCCGGCGGCCGAGCGCTATCGGGCAGGCGTGCTCAAGTACGCCCAGATGGGCTACTGGGACGCAGACTACGAGCCAAAGGAGACGGACCTCCTCGCCCTCTTCCGCATCACGCCACAGGACGGCGTCGATCCAACCGAGGCCGCCGCGGCCGTGGCCGGCGAGTCATCGACCGCCACCTGGACGGTGGTCTGGACCGACCGCCTGACCGCGGCCGACGTGTATCGCGCCAAGGCCTACCGCGTCGAGCCAGTGCCGGGCAGCGAGGACCAGTTCTTCGCCTACATCGCCTACGACATCGACCTGTTCGAGCCGGGGTCAATCGCCAACCTGACGGCATCCATCATCGGCAATGTCTTCGGCTTCAAGCCGCTCAAGGCGCTGCGCCTGGAAGACATGCGCTTCCCCGTGGCCTACGTGAAGACGTTCGAGGGACCACCGACCGGGATCGTGGTCGAACGCGAGCGGCTGGATAAGTTCGGTCGACCGCTGCTGGGCGCAACCACCAAGCCGAAGCTCGGACTATCGGGCCGCAACTATGGCCGCGTGGTGTACGAGGCGCTGACAGGCGGGCTCGACTTCACCAAGGACGACGAGAACATCAACTCACAGCCATTCATGCATTGGCGCGACCGGTTCCTGTTCGTCATGGAGGCGGTCAATCGCGCCTCGGCCGCGAGCGGCGAGGTGAAGGGCCACTACCTCAACGTCACCGGCGCAACGATGGAAGACATCTACGAGCGAGCCGAGTTCGCGAAGGAGCTCGGCAGCGTGGTCGTGATGATCGACCTGGTCATCGGCTATTCGGCAATCCAGTCCATCAGCAAATGGGCGCGACGCAACGACATGCTGCTTCACCTTCACCGCGCCGGGGCGTCGACCTACACACGCCAGAAGAACCACGGCATCAGCTTCCGCGTCATCGCCAAGTGGATGCGGCTGGCAGGTGTCGACCACATTCACGCCGGGACGGTCGTCGGCAAGCTGGAGGGCGATCCCAACACGGTGCAGGGCTTCTACAACATCCTGCGGGAGCCCCTCAATCCCATCGACCTCGAGCGCGGCCTGCACTTCGAGCAGGACTGGGCCGGGCTACGCAAGGTGATGCCGGTCGCGTCGGGTGGCATTCACGCCGGCCAGATGCACCAGTTGCTGCACTACCTCGGCGAGGACGTGATCCTCCAGTTCGGCGGCGGCACGATCGGCCATCCCGACGGCATCCAGGCCGGCGCCACCGCCAATCGCGTCGCGCTCGAGGCCATGATCCTGGCCCGCAACGAGGGGCGCGACATCTGGAACGAAGGACCGGCCATCCTCGCCGATGCGGCGCGCACCTGCTCGCCACTCAAGGCAGCCCTCGACACCTGGGGCGAGGTCACCTTCGACTATGCCAGCACCGATACCGCGGACGTCGTGCCGACGCCGACGCCGGCATAGGGAGAAGCATCATGAGAATCACCCAG
>JBPCLD010000248.1:0-5123 GCA_051003655.1 Candidatus Limnocylindrales bacterium
GAGCGAGCGCGTGGCTGGTGTCACGACTGCTGGCCTGCGCTACCCGCTCGCGGACGAGACGCTCCTCCAGGGCCCAACGCGCGGGCTGTCCAACGAGCTGTCAGCAGAGAGCGCCGAGGTCATGACCCATAACGGACGCCTGGCCGTCATCCACACCAAACGAGTGATCGGCACCCAACGAACCGGAGATCAGGCCGATGTTTGACTGCCGCTCCCGGCTGGTGGCGCTCATACCGGTGGCCCTGGTGTTGCTCGTGTCGTGCGCACCGGCAGCCGATCCGTCCGCCGCGCCCACCTCGCTGGTCCTGCTGACCCACGATTCCTTCGCCGTTTCTGAGGCTGTGCTCGAGAGGTTCGAGGCCGCGCACGGCGTCGATGTGCAGCTTCTGAAGGCCGGCGATGCCGGGGCGATGGTCAACCAGGCGATCCTGACCAAGGATGCCCCGCTCGCTGACGTGCTCTACGGTGTCGACAACACGTTTCTATCGCGGGCGCTCGACGCTGGCATCTTCGACGCCTACAGCCCAGCGGGTCTGGCATCTGTCGACGTCACCTTGACCGATGGCACCCAGGGCTTCGTCTCCCCGATCGACTACGGCGACGTGTGCATCAACATCGACAAGGAGGCGTTCGCCGGTGAGGTGCCGCCTCCAGCTGAGCTGCTCGACCTGATCGACCCCGCGTACAAGGGGATGTTGGTCGTGGAGAACCCGGCGACCTCGTCACCGGGTCTGGCCTTCCTGCTGGCGACGATCGGCTGGTTCGAGGAGGAGGGCGACGTCAGCTGGCCGGACTTCTGGCGCGGGCTGCGTGACAACGACGTGCTCGTTGTCGACGACTGGGACACCGCGTACCTGACGTCCTTCTCGGGCGGCGCGAGCACTGGCGACCGGCCGATCGTGGTGTCATACGCGACCAGCCCCGTTGCTGAGGTGGTCTTCGCGGACCCACCCGTCGACGTGGCGCCGACGGCGGTATTGACCGACGGCTGCTTCCGTCAAATCGAATACGCGGGAGTGCTGCACGGCTCGAGGCACCCAGAGGTCGCCCGAGCGTTCGTCGACTTCATGCTGTCGGCCGAGTTCCAGGCCGACATCCCGTTGAACATGTTCGTGTTCCCGGCGAGCAACCTGGCGACCATTCCCGCGGCGTTCACCGAACACGCAGCGGCTGTACCGGACCCGGTCACGTTGGATCCGGCCGAGATCGCCGCGAACCGCGAACGCTGGGTCACGGAGTGGACCGACGCCGTCCTTCATTAGACCGGGCGCGCACGGCCGTCGCGGGCTGCTGCTCCTGGCCGCGGCCCCGCTCGGTTTTCTGCTGCTCTTTTTCGTCTACCCGGTTGCCGCGATCCTGCTCAGGGGCCTCGCGCCAGATGGGGCGTTCGAATTGGCGCCCGTGCTTGAGATCCTGGCACGCCCCTTCGTGCGGGAAGTCGCCTGGTTCACGCTCTGGCAGGCCCTGGTATCGACAGTTCTGACGGTCCTCGTCGCGCTGCCCGGCGCGTATGTCTTCGCGCGGCTGGACTTCCCGGGGCGGCGGCTGCTCAACGCCGTGACGCTGGTGCCGTTCGTGCTGCCCACAGTCGTTGTCGCGGCGGCGTTCCTGGCGCTACTCGGTCCGCACAGCCCATTCGGCATTCGCCTCGAGCACACTATCTGGGCCATCCTGATCGCCCACGTCTTCTACAACTACGCCGTCGTGCTGCGCGTCGTCGGCGGTGTCTGGTCACAGCTCGACCCGCGCATGGACGAGGCGGCCCGCGTCCTCGGTGCCACGCGCTGGCAGGCGTTCACCAGGGTCACCTTGCCGCTCCTGCGGCCCGCCATCGCTTCCGCCGCCTCGATCGTGTTCCTATTCACCTTTACATCGTTCGGCGTGATCCTGGTCCTGGGCGGGCCGCAGTTCGCGACGCTCGAGGTGGAGATCTACCGCCAGGCGGCACAGCTGCTGGATCTCCGCGTGGCGGCGACGCTGACGCTCGTTCAGCTGGTCGTGTTGGCGGGGTTGCTCGTCGTCTACACGCGCTACCAGGAGAGAACGGCTGTGCGTTCGCGCGCCGCGACCGCGCGCACCATCCTCCGCCGGCCGCGAACCTCTGGCGAGCGCGTCTTCCTCCATGGCAACCTGGGCGTGATGGCCTTCCTGCTCGGCCTGCCGCTGGTGGTGCTGGTCGAGCGGTCATTGTCGGTTGCCAGTGGTTACGGCCTGGATTACTACGCGGCCTTGTTCAACGGCCAGAGCGGCGCCCTGTTCGTGCCTCCTCTCGAAGCCATCCGGAACTCGCTCGTGTTCGCCGCGGTGGCGAGCGCGATAAGCATCTTTCTCGGACTACTGGCCGCAGAGGTGATCTCCTCCGATCGCGGCATCCTCGGCCGCGCATTCGACGTGCTTCTCACGCTGCCGCTCGGCACCTCCGCGGTCATCCTTGGCTTCGGCTTCCTTGTCGCCCTCGGCTCGCTGCCGTTCGATCTGCGGGTGTCGCCACTCCTGATCCCGATCGCCCACGCGCTCGTCGCGTTGCCATTCGTGGTCCGCGCCGTCGTGCCGGTGATGCGGTCGATTGACCAACGAATGCATGAGGCGGCGGCCGTCCTGGGTGCCTCGCCGACCCGTACGTGGCGCAGGATCGACTTGCCGATAATTGCCCGCGCCGCGCTGATCGGGGCCGGCTTCTCGTTCGCCGTGTCCCTTGGCGAGTTCGGGGCGACCCTGTTCATCGTCCGGCCAGACACGCCGACCATGCCCATCGCGATCTTCAGGCTGCTCGGCCAGCCGGGCGCCCTCGCGTTTGGGCAGGCGATGGCAATGGCCACGCTGCTGATGTTGGTGACCGCGACCGCCATCGTGGCCATCGATCGCATTCGCGTGCCATCGCGCGGCGCGCCGTGACCCTGAACCTGATCGGCGTGACGGTCAAGTTCGATTCGACGGTCGCCGTCGATCGTGTCGACCTCGAGGTTCGCGATGGCGAGCGGCTCAGCGTGCTCGGCCCAAGCGGGTCCGGCAAGTCCACTCTGCTGCGCGCGATCTGCGGGCTGGAGCCGCTCGCGTCAGGTCGCATCGAGTGGGACGGCCGCGACCTTGCCGCCGTGCCCGTCCACCACCGCGGGTTCGGGCTCATGTTCCAGGACTATGCCCTCTTCCCGCACCTGAACGTCGAGCAGAACGTCCGCTTCGGGCTGGAGAACAGAGACTTTCCGCGGGCCGAAGCGCTCGACCGCGTGGACGAGGTCCTCGACAAGGTGGGTCTGCACGGCTACGAGAAGCGATTGCCGGCGCAGCTGTCGGGCGGCGAGCAGCAGCGCGTGGCGTTGGCACGGGCGATGGCCCCACGACCGCGGCTGTTGATGCTCGACGAGCCGCTCGGGGCGCTCGACCGCGGCCTTCGACGCAGCCTGCTCGAAGAGCTATCGGAGACGTTCGAAGGACTCGGGCTGCCGATCATCTACGTCACGCATGACCACGAGGAGGCTTTGGCGATCGGCGATCGGGTGTGCGTCGTGCGCGCCGGACAGATCGAGACTGTGCTGCCACCGCGCGATCTCTGGCGGCGGCCACCCACCGAGTTCGTGGCACGCTTCCTGGGCTTAAACAACATCGTCGACGCGCAAGTCGACGCGGACCGCGTCACGGCGACGCTCGGAACATTCAATCTGCCCAGCGACCTACTGCCCATAGAGGGCAGTTACAGGCTCCTGATTCGACCCGACGCTTTCCGGCTCCAGCCCGACGGGCCGATCACCGCCGTGGTCCGATCTGCCACCTTTCGCGGCGATCACACCCTGCTGCGGGTGCACGTCGAAGACAGGCCCGATCTGGACATAGCGCTGGAAGTGCAGGCCGCCTGGTCGCCTGCACCGGAGGCCGGCAATCGACTGCGCCTCGGGATCGATCCGTCGGGGCTGGTTCTGCTGCCGTTGACGTAAAGTTGGCCGCATGATGGACCAGCAAGCCGCGACCATGCCGCAGGTCGGCGAAGAGGCACCGGACATCGTTCTGCCCGACGACACGGGTACCGAGCGGCGCCTCAGCGACGAGCGCGGCAAATGGGTTGTGCTGTATTTCTATCCAAACGACGACACGTCCGGATGCACGATCGAGGCGTGTGAGTTCCGCGACGCCAACGCAGACATCGCCGCGCGTGACGGCGAGGTGTGGGGCCTCAGCATCCTGGGGTCGGGCAGCAAGGCGGCCTTCAAGGCCAAGTTCGGACTGCCGTTCGCGCTGCTTGCCGACGAGCAACACGCGGTCGCTGAGCGCTACGGCACTTGGGTGTTGAAGAAGAACTACGGCAAGTCGTACTGGGGCGTGAAGCGCTCGACCTTTCTCGTCGATCCAGACGGCAGGATCGCGCGGACGTGGCCGACGGTCAAACCTGAGGGCCATGCTGCGGAGGTCCTTGCCGCGCTAGATGATGCGCGCTCGACACGCTCCGTGACGCAGACAGCATGAGGCATCGTCCGTGGGGGGAGACGAACGATGCCTCGGCCGAAGCATACACATTCGTTAGGTGCATGCAACACGATATTCAAGTCCGTTAAGACCGGCGAAACGGACCTTCTGGAAGGCAAGAAATGACGACCGAAGACATGATCGAAGAGGCGACCGAGAAGGAGGCCGCGCACGACGCCCGTCCGGAGCGTGCGCTGGTAATCGTCGCCCATCCCGACGACGCCGACTTCGGTGTTGCGGCAACCGTCGCCAAGTGGGTTCGCGCGGGCACAGTCGCACGGCTCGTCT
Source organism: Candidatus Limnocylindrales bacterium (assembly GCA_051003655.1). GTDB lineage: Bacteria > Chloroflexota > Limnocylindria > Limnocylindrales > CSP1-4 > JALYGJ01. The sequence goes on from JBPCLD010000248.1 coordinate 4,747, forward strand.
GCTGCACCAGTGGTGACGCGGGGGCGGACGATGCGCGAACTGATCCGCTCGAGCTGGCCAGGCGCCGGGAGGAAGAGCAGCGTGCCGCCGCGCGAGTGGTCGGCTACGAAGCGGTTGACTTCCTCCACCGCCCGGACGGCGCGCTCGACAACGACCTCGCCCTGCGCGAGCAGCTGGTGCGGATCATCCGCCAGTTCAAGCCCGATGCGGTGCTGTCGATGGATCCGACAGTGGTGATCCACGAACGCGGCTTCGTCCAGCACATCGACCATCGAATGGCCGGGCTCGCGGCCGTCGACGCGGTGTATCCGGCGGCGCGCAACGCGATGGCCTTTCCGAACCTCGTCATCGAGGAAGGACTCGATCCGCACACGGTC
>JBPCLD010000249.1:0-8565 GCA_051003655.1 Candidatus Limnocylindrales bacterium
CCCCAACGTCGTCGCCCAGCGCGACCGCATCCGCGGCATTCGAGCGCAGGTCCAAGAGTTGCCCGATGTGCCTCAGCCGGTGGCGATGCCGTATGTCGCGCCTGCCGCACCCGTTGCCGCCGCCGCGCCCGCACCGGCTGTCGCACCCGTCGCACCGGCTGTGGCGCCCTTCGCACCGGCTGTCTCCCCGCCCGAACCACCTCGTGCGCCTGCCGCTCCCGTTTGGGCGCCGACCCACATGGTGCCGGCCACGGGAATGGCCGCCTGGGCCGCGCCCGATCCATCCCAACCACCTGTCGCCCAGCTCGCACCGGGCATCCAGCTGATGCTGGTCGAGGAGCAGGGCGCCTGGGCGCGGGTCGTGGGTTCGAATACCTGGGTCGGTTGGGTCGATGGGCGACTGTTGGTCCGGACCGGATGAGCGGCCGAGGCAGAGAAACCACCGCTCGCGCCGGATCGTCGCGCGCGAGGAAGGACGGCGATCGCTCATCACTGATGCAGCAACACGTGGCCGCGCGAGCGCGACGCGACGCGTCGCCGCTCGGGAGTGATGGCTTCCGCGCCGCGGCCGAGGAGCTCGCCCGGATCGAAATTGCCATCGCGCGAATGGAAGAGCCGCCGCCGAGCGTCCCGACAAAGACCGCCTGACCAGCCACGGGGGCGCTTTGGACCCTGGGTCCGATAACTAGATCGCGGCGATCGACCTCACCGCCATGCGCGGTGCGCGTCGCTGCCGATGCTGGCCGCCGTGCTCGATCAACAACGCCACGCGGGCACGCTGTCCGCGATACGGCTCCAGCAGCTCGAGCATGCGCTCGTCCATCCCATTGGACTCGTTGGCCAAGGCCCAACAGATCAGTCTCGGCAGGTGGAAATCACCGACGCTGACCGCATCGGGGTCGCCCAGCGCGAGGCGCATCGTTTCGGCAGCCGTCCACTCACCGACACCTGTCAGCGACAACAACCGACGCCTTCCTGCCTCCGGCGTGAGCCGTGCGATCGCCTCCAGTTGCGGAGCTACGGCCGCCGCGGCCCGGATCGCGTCAGCCCGGCGACGTTCGATGCCCAGCGGGTGAAATGCCCAGTACGGCAGGCGCGCCAGTGTCTCGGGCCTCGGCGGCAATCTCAGCCCGAGAGGCCCCGGGGCAGTCTCGCCGCGGCGAGCCAGCAGGCCCCGGTGTGCTCGGTGAGCCTCCACGGCCGTCACTTTCTGGCCCAGGATCGAAACAACGAGCGCATCGATCACCGATCCTGAGCGCGTTATTCGCAGGCCGGGTCGCGTACGGATCAGCTCAGCCACGAGTGCGTGCAAGGGTTTAAGAGCCTTAGGGTCGTCGTGGGAGCCGACCAATCCGGGAACCATTTCGAGAGCAGCCTGTGCACCCGGGCCCCACGCACGAGCCATCACACCATCGTCACGCCGGCTGATCAAGACGCTGGCAGGACCCGCGAAGGTCCACATGGCGCGCGACGCTGAGCCAGCTTCGAGCCGCATCTGCGGATCGGATGGCCCCTGCCAGAGCGCCGACATGGTGATCATCGGATCGGCGCCGTGGGTGGGTATGAAATTCCGCTGTGCGGGCTCTTCGTGGACCATCTTGGGCAGTCTAGAACGGCGGCCGGTCAGGCGACCGGCGGCTCAGGTCGCCGGCGGAATGAGCACCGCCTGTCCGAGTGACCACAACGTCAGTGAGGTCAAGGCCACCATCAGCGCGGCCAGCGGAAGCCGATCCAGTAGCCTGGATCGGGTCGTGCCCTCGTCCAGGTCGGGATCCTTGGCCAGCGCGGCATCATCCGCCAGCGCCGCGTGCCCTGCCCACGCGCCGACCACGTGGCCGCCCACGACCGAGGCGAGCTGGATGCTCCACACCACGGCGGCCGTCAGGAACGCGACCGGTTCGTGGAAGGCGAGATCGAGCGGTAGCAGGTTGTCGCGCAGCAGCGGGTCGTTGATCGCGGCGATGATGCGTTGCCGTCGACGAGCAGGTACGTCAGGTGGTGAGCGATCAGGTAGCCGACGGCAACGGGGAGCAGGCCGGCGCACAGGGCCGCCACGTTCAGCCGCCGCGATACCAGCAGGACGAGCAGGACGAGCCCGCACATGAATCCGAAGGCGACCAAGGTGTCGCGCAGGATCGGCGGGCCCGAAGAGGTCCGCACCACCGAAAAGGTCGAAGTAGATCTGGGTTTGAGACAGGCCGTCGTAGATGATCGCGCCGGTGGCGAGGGTGATCATTACTAACCGGTCAAGCAACCGCCGGCCAGGAGCCCGGAGCCGAATGATCGGCGCCTGACGAGCCCGTCCTCTGGCTCACCCACCAGAGCGATCGGCGCCAGCCGGCCCAGGATCCCGAACCAGACGCTGAAGATCTCTGCGTGTCTGCGCCATGCCTGTCGACCGAAGTACGACATGCCGGCGAGGGAGACGAAGGTGTAGGCGATCGGCAGCAGACTCAGCGTTCGTCCGCCGCCGATGCGGGCGACGAGCTCGATCTAGACCACGATCGCGAAGCCGACCACCGCTGGCCAGCGTCCGAGGTGCTCTGGCCAATCGGCCGGTTCGCCACCCGACAGTCTCAGCCGGCTGCCGAGCAGCGAGAGCACGATGAAGCGTCGAGAAGGGGTCGATCCATGCCCACGCGGGCCCGAGCAGTGCGCTGATGAGAGCCACCCCGACCCAGCCGTACTTCCAGAGGAAGAGCGACGCGACATCGCCATCTCCGGCGCCGCCGAACAGCGTCTGCGCGACGATCCAGACCCACGCCACGATGCCGATGGTCGCGAGCAGCGCGCGCAACCAGCTTGGCAACGTTCGCGGACGCGACGCTTCCAACGCGGCTGAACGTTCGGGACCGGAACTGCGCATCATCACGAAGACGAACGACATGGCAACCGCGAGTGCCGCTCCGGCGATGAAGACGACTAACGGCAGTGGCGCCTGTTATCGGTCACTCAAGTTGTGCGCGAGCGCCGCCGATGGGAGCGCCAGAGCGGCGCCTGCCGCAGCCGGCAAAGCGACCGTAATTCGGCGGGTCCGATTGCCCAATCGGGCGCGTGGCGGCATCACGAACCGAGTGCGGTGCTCGGCTCGAGCTCTGCCCCAGCGGCGCGTGCATCGTCGGCCAAATGGGCCAACGCGTCGTCAGTGTGCACTGAGTCGCGGATCAACCCGATGACGCGTGACACGCCGAGCTGCCCGTACGCGCCAAGCATGTCAATGCGCTGCTGGCCATGCTGCTGTAGCGATTCCCACCAGACATGGACGGAGACCGATAGCGAGGCCGGATCCCGGCCGATTTCCTCGCAACGGCTGCGGATAATGGGCAGCGCGTCAGCAATTTCGTCGGGTGGCAAGCCGTCGAGATTGAGCTCGTCCGCATAACGCGCGGCGAGGCGCCAGGTGACGTTCTGGCCGTTGCCGCCGACCATTATTGGCACCCGTGGGCGTTGCACCGGTAGCGGCCGATTTATCGCTCCATCGACATGGTGATGCTTGCCGTGGTACGTGGCCTTGTCCTCGCTCATCATCGCGGTGATGACCTCAAGCTGGTCCTTGAGAATGGCCAGCCTCTCGGGCGCGTCAGGAAAGCCGTAGCCGTAGGCGAGCCACTCGTCGCGCTTCCAGCCGGCGCCGATGCCGAGATCCATGCGGCCGTCCGTGATCACGTCGAGTGTCGAAATCATTTTCGCCGTCAGGGCGGGATTCCTGTAGCCGGCACACAGAACCACATGCCCGAGGCGCACACGACGTGTTTCTGAAGCGAGCGCCGCCAGCGTTGTAAAGGACTCGAACGTTATTTCCAATGTTGGTCGCGGCACGGTGTGGAAATGATCGAAGACCCACACCGATTCAAAGCCGAGTGCCTCAACCTGTGATGCAAGATCGCGAGTTCGCGCCCACGCATCCACAGCTGACCAGCCTTCGTACTCGCGCGTCCAACCCTGCGGGACAATGACGCCAATTTTCACAGTCATGCTCCTTTGCGCGAGAAGACGATGTGTGTCAATCTCTAGGCGAACGAGGAGTGAAATTCGGTCACGAGGTGAACAATGGTCAAGATTCGTCAGGTCGACGTCGCGATGCTCGACAAGCCCAAGGCATCGCGAGCGGCGTCGAGCGAACTGAGCCCGAAGGCTCGTGAACGCCTTCAACAGCAGAAGCAGTTCGAGCGGATGCTAACGCGCATCGGGGATCGAGATACCGTGTTCGAGATCCGCCTGGAGGCGGACGAGAAGGCGCTCACCGTGCGCCAGCGCTTGAGGAAGGCTGCTCAGGCAACCGGCAAGGAAGTTGTCGTGCGTAAGTCGGATAAGGGCTGGCTCGTCGGTATGTCGACGCCGGACAGGAAGTCACGTCGGGGGCGTCGCCGCGCCTCGGCGGGAGCCTAGCCCGCCCGCTGCCGACCCAGGTCCCGGTCCAGGTATTCGGGCGGCGCGACTCCCGCGCCACACAGCGAGCGCTGCGCTACTTCAGCGAACGCCGCGTATCAGTCACATTTGTCGACATTGCTCGTAAGCCGATGGCGGTTGGCGAGCTGCGCCGCTTCTCTCAGAAGTTTGGTGCGGCAGCTTTGCTGGACCGAGAATCCGCCCGTTATCGAGCAACGGGTCTCGCCTACCTATCGATTGACGACGACGAGACGTTCGACCGGCTGGTCAGCGATCAACGATTGTTGAATCTGCCTCTGACACGGGCAGGCGGGCAACTGTCGGTCGGCATCGACGAGGAGGCTTGGCGCGGCATCGTGGCCGCTCTGGTCGACCCTTAGAACGCGCGGTTGTTTGCGTTCCAGTCGAGGGTCGAGTCGAAGGGTGTCATCTGCGTCATGCTCGCCGGCGAGGTGGTCCGTTCGTTCGTTCGCAGCCACTGCACTCTCGTCTCACCACCTTGGTTGGAGGCGAGCGCCAGATCTGCCATCCCGTCCGGGTTCACGTTGAACGCCAGCGGGGTCACGTCCGCGAACGACATGTTGCCCGACCACAGGAGCTGCGGATCGGCAAACGCGGTTCCGTCCGTCTTGGCACGAAGACCGAAGACCTTGATCGCCGAGTTTCCGTCCTTCACGACGGCCACCAGGTCGTCGCGACCGTCGCGGTCGAAGTCACCGACGGTGTGCTTGACATCTGACTGTGCCCAGCTCAGCCACGGGGTCGCGTCGGTCAGGCCGGCCGCGCCGACCGCGGCGACAGGGCAGAGGCCCCAGACCGTCATGTCAGAGCAGCTCGCACGGGAGTTGGCCACCGAGTAGAGACCCGCGGCGTTGCGCATTATCAGATCGGCCTTGCCATCGCCATTGGTATCGCCGGCGGCGACAAAGGCGCCTGCCGCCGAGAGATCCAGGGGCCCGGTCCACCAATGGACTGCGTCACTGAACCCGCCGAGACCGTTGGCGCGCATCACTTGAAGCTTGCTCAGTCCCGGCGACACCGTTGACAGGATGCCAGCGTCAGCCCGCAGGTCGCCGTTGAAGTCGCTAACGACGAGGTGACTCGCCCCACTTGGGGCGTTTTGCGTCGTGGGCGCTGCGAAGCCGGTACCTGTAGCGCGCGCGACTGCGACCGTCTTGTTGCTGCCAGTGCCGGTGAGCATGACCAGGTCGGCGAACAGCTTGCTGTCGTCGGCGCCGTCAGTCGCGGGGAGGTCCACATTTCCGACGCCCTGTCCGACGATAGGCGAGAGGCTGGCGAATGTTTCAGTGGGGCCGGCTGTGAAGCTGTCGGTGGACCCCTCGAACAGTGCCCACGCGCCTGATGTCGGATTGATCATGCCGAGGTCACCGCGCCAGTCGCCGTTGTCGCCAAGCACGTCGTGCAGCCGTGTGTCCGCGATCAGTCCTGGCTCGAAGTACTCGCGCAGGACCTCCTCGAAGTTGAGATTCTTTGTACCGCAGTCGCGCAGGCTCTTCTGGTAGATCTTGAAGCCGGTCGAGTCGGCCCCGCACGGCAGCTTCGTGCCCGAGCGGTAGCCAGTCAGGTAGAAGCGGCTTCTATTCTTGTCAGCCTGCCATTTGCGGAGCGTCACGTGCCACGTCTCGCGCATTGCGGTCAGATTGGCAGGCGTTGGTACGTTGGCCTCGATCCACTGCCCGGGATTGGCCGGATCAGCCTTCTTGTCGGTGTAGATCTGGTCGGCTGTGGTGTCCTTCAGGTCGTAGCACTGCGTGCTTGTGATGTTCCCTTCGGCGTCCCTCAGCTCGACCCGACCGCCGCGCCAATGGCCTGCGTAGTACCAGGCGTACTGCTTGACCGTAAGGGCGCCGATGTGCATCCAGGGATAAGGCTTGGTTCCGCCGGTCGAGTACTCGGCGCGGACAACTCGGCCGACGTACTTCCAGAGTGGAACGGTCTCGACCGTGCCCATACTCGGGCCCCTGGAACGCAGTACTCGCACGGTGGCCGGCGGGTGTAGCTCGTCAAGCCAGCGCGTCGGCAGCTGGCCAGGTGAGCACACCGTGCCTGGGTCGACGACGAGCGGGACGATGTCGGTTCCGCCGCCAACGGCGAAGACCGGCACGGCGAAGGACATGGTGGCGAGGAGCGTGGCAACAAGCGCCCACGCGGCGCGACGGTGCTGGCGCATGTGGTTCACCCTATTGACCCGCAACAGAGCTGTCTATGCACCGATGGGTGGTATCGCTTCGGGACCATCGGTCATCGCTCCGGGCGTATCCGCGGCCTCCTGTTGAGTGCGAATGGACTGGCCATGACGTACGCTGGGCCATCGAATGACAGTCCAGGCTCCCCTCCGAGCGACACCCCGCAGCCCGGTCAGCGCAGCGGAGGTGGCGCCCGTTCGCCGGCCGGTGGACGAGGCCCACCTCTTGCCACCGCGCGTATTTCACGACGCGGACGTTTTCGAATTCGAGCAGGAGCGCTGGTTCGCCTGGACGTGGCTGTGCGTCGGGCGAGAGGAAGACGTCGCGGAGCCGGGGACGTACCTGCTTGCCCGGGCCGCCGGCGAGAGCGTGGCCATCCTGCGCGACCGGGATGGGACGGTGAGGGCGTTCCACAACGTCTGTCGCCACCGAGGATCGACGCTTCTCGATGAGCCGGATGGGGCCAGCGGCGCCGGCGCCAGCAAGATCGTGCGCATCCAGTGTCCCTATCACGCCTGGATCTACGACCTCGACGGCTCCCTGCGCCGCGCCCCGCACACCGAGGAGATTGCCGACTTCGAAGCTGCCGACCAGGGGCTCCTCCCGGTCCGGCTGGAGAAGTGGCAGGGATTTCTCTTCATCAACCTGGATCCGGGCGCCGCGCCGCTGCTCGACTACCTGGTCGATCTGCCACAGGCCATCGGAATGTACCCGGTCGCCGGTCTGAGGCGCGCGCGGCGGATCGAGTACGACGTCGACGCCAACTGGAAGGTGATCGGCGAGAACTACTCCGAGTGCTACCACTGCCCGGGTGTCCATCCGCAGCTCAACCGCCTTAGTCCCTACGACCGCGGTTGGAATTTGGAGTCGAACGGGCCGTGGGCGGGTGGCTGGATGGAGCTCATCGACGCCGCGGACACCATGTCGACCGACGGCGCTTCTCACGGCCGGCCCGCTCTGGACGGCATCGGCGACGAGAACCTGCGTCGCGTCTACTACGTCGTGCTGTGGCCGAACCTGCTGCTGAGCCTCCATCCCGACTACGTGATGACCCACCAGGTGTGGCCAGTCGACGCTGAAAGGTCGCGTGTCGTATGCGACTGGCTCTTCGACCCGCGGACGATGACCCAGCCGGGCTTCGACCCGAGTGACGCGATCGACTTCTGGGACCTCACCAATCGTCAGGACTGGGCCGTGTGCGAGCGACAACAGGAAGGAACGCGTTCGCGCGCGTATGTCCCCGGGCGCTACTCGTTGATGGAGGACATGGTCCACGCGTTCGACCTGATGGCCGCCGACCGATATGCCGACGACGGCGTCACCACTCGTTTCGCGCCACGGCACGACAAATGGTCGCCATCGCCGCGTCGACGCGGATAGATGCTTGCCCAGCCAGGCATTCTTCGAGCAGTTCCTGACAACAGTTGATATCGACGGTTGAAAGCTCATGTCGGCTTTGCGTCCGCCTCGGCCCGTTCGCGCAATGCCTCGTTGGCCTCATGGAAGCCCTCGCGCGTCCTGGGAAGTCTCAGCCGCGCGTAGATCGGTACCAACAAGCCGGTGAAGGTTTCGTCCTGGTGGAACCGAACTCGGGTGTCGGCCAGCTCCTCGAGCTTGAAGCCATGCTCGCCGGTGAAGAGGAAGCGAGAGATGAACGTGCCGCGCCAACGCAATTCTGTCGGCGGCGACCAGGTCACGACCTGCGGGCGCAGCACAACCCGCCGACCCTTGGGCGGCTGACTGTGAATCGTGAGTCTGCCGCCTAACCGAGGGTTACCGCGCACCTGACGGATATGCGGGTTCCACTCCGGATAGGCGGAGAAGTCAGTCAATATTCGCCACACGGCGTCGAGTGGCGCCCGAATCTCTATAGCGCTGCGAATCGTTCGCGTCGTACGCAGGTCCACATGCAGGTTCCCCCTCGGCTCCCACCGTGTTCACGGCACCCTCTGGAAGTGAAAGCCTGAGT
>JBPCLD010000250.1:0-5771 GCA_051003655.1 Candidatus Limnocylindrales bacterium
GGCATCCGCCAGGCCGCCGTGCTGATCGACGTCTCGCCGCTCTACAAGTACATCGTCCGTGGACCGGACGCGGCGAGACTGATCGACCGCGTGATCACCCGTGACGCTACGAAGATCAAGCCGGGCCAGGTCATCTACACGCCGTGGTGCGACGATCACGGGAAGGTCATCGACGACGGCACCATCGCTCGCCTCGATGACGACTCTTTCCGCTGGACCTCCGCCGAGCAGCACCTGCGCTGGTTCGAGTTGAACGGGCGCGGGCTCGATGCGCAGATCGAGGACGTCAGCGAGACCCTGGCTGCAATCGCCCTGCAAGGCCCGCTCTCCCGAGTAGTCCTCGAGGCGGCGACAGAACAGGACTGGGCTGAGCCCGGCTACTACCGAAGGCGGTCGGCGAAGGTCGGACGGATCCCGATTGACGTCAGCAGGACCGGCTACACCGGTGACCTTGGCTACGAGCTTTGGGTCGACGCGAACCAGGCAGGCGGTCTGTGGGATCGGCTGATGGAGGTGGGTCGACCGTACGCCATCCGCCCGGCGGGGATGCTCGCCCTGGACATGGCGCGGCTGGAGGCTGGCCTGATCCTGATCGAGGTCGACTACACGAGCGCCACGCAGGCGCTCATCCCGACGCAGAACTATTCGCCGTTCGAGATAGGGCTGGGACGATTGGTCAACCTCGACAAAGACGCCGATTTCGTCGGCAAACGCGCGCTGATAGCCGAGCGCGACGCGGGTGGTCCCTCCCGCCGGCTCGTCGGGCTGTCGGTCGATTGGCCGGCGATCGAGGCTCTGCACGAGGCCCAGGGACTGCCGATCCATGTCCCCACCCAGGCCTGGCGCGAGCAGGTGCCGGTGTATGCCGCGGGCCGACAGGTGGGACGGGCGACGTCCGGCACCTGGAGCCCGACGCTCAAGAAGCACATCGCGCTGGCCTCGGTGGACGCCGGCTACGAACCCGCAGGCTCACAGGTATCGCTGGAGGTCACCGTCGAGGGCCGCCGCGGCCGAGCAGCAGCGACGGTCGTGCCCCTCCCCTTCTTCGATCCGCCCCGAAAGCGCGCCTGAACCGGCCGTTTCCAGATCATGTGTCGGGTGGCGCGGTGAAAAGGCGGTCGGCACGAATCATCGTCATACGCCCCTCCCCGGAGCGTTAACGGAGGTTTTCGACCGCTGACAGCGCGACGGCGGCGCTGACGTGCACTCATTGACGCTCACGGGTGAGGAAGCGGAGCGCGAGCTGGCCATCTAAAGGTGACAGAATCGACTTAGTGCTACCCGCAGTGGCGTATGGGCAATTCCCGCCGCTCAGAAACCCGCCGCCAGCGTCAAGGGCTTGCGCTGGCTTGCCTGGATCAGTTCAGCGACGTGATCATGATCGGGATCGAGTCTGTTCGGCCTCGGCGGCAATCGAAATGAAGCGGGGGTCGACGCCGAAGATGGTGCGCAGGCGCTCGGGCGTAAGGACGGCACGCGGCGATCCATCGGCGACAATTCGTCCCTCGGCGATGAGCAGGACACGGGGGAAGAAGTGGCTCGCCAGCCCGATGTCGTGAAGAACCGCGAGAACGGTGACACCGTCCTTCTGGGCGAGATCCCGCAGCAGCTCCATGACCTCGATCTGGTGCCGAAGGTCGAGGTGGACGGTGGGTTCGTCGAGCAGGAGCAGCCGCGCGCCCTGGGCGATGGTCATCGCCAGCACCACGAGCTGGCGCTCGCCGAGGGACAGCTCACGAACGTCACGACCGCGCAGATGTGCGATCCCCACGCGCTCGATGGCATGGTCAATCGCTACGCGGTCCGCCGGCCGATGCCCGAGAAGTGGATTCTCATGGGGGATCCGCCCCAGCCCAACGAGCTCTTCGACGCGCAACGGAAACGCCACCACGGTCTGGCCAGGCACGACCGCCATCCGGCGCGCAAGGGACGGGCGGTCGTACTCGGCGAGCGGCACGCCGTCGATGAGCACAGTGCCAGCGGACGCCCTAGCGGTGCCGGTGATCGCCCGAAGAAGAGTCGACTTGCCTGCCCCATTGGGGCCCAGCAAACAGACCAGCTCGCCCGCCGATATGCGCAGGTCCACGCTATCCAGGGCGAGTCGCGAGCCGTAGTGGAGGGTCAAGTCGCGTAGCTCGAGCTCGGAACCGCTCACAGCTCGTAGCCGGTTCTGTAGCGGCGCAACAGGTACAGGAAGAACGGCGCGCCGAGGATCGCCGTGACCACTCCGACTGGAAGCTCGCCCGGTGTTCTTGCCACCAGGTCGGCCAAGCCCAGGAAGGAGGCGCCGTAGATGGCCGATAGAGGCAGGACGAGCCTGGCATTGGGCCCGACAACCAGCCGCACGAGATGTGGGACCACGAGGCCCACGAAACCGATCAGCCCGCTCACCGCCACTGACGCGGCGGTGACCAGCGTTCCGCCAGCGAGCAGGATCCGCCGGTCCCGCTGGACGTCGATCCCGAGATGGGCTGCGGTTTCCTCGCCCAGCAACAGGGCGTTGAGCGACCGGGCGCGGGTGAGGATGAGGATGCTGCCGATGACGATGATCGGCAGGCTGACCGCCAGCTGCTGCCACGACGCGAGCGAGAAGCTGCCGAGCAGGTAGAAGAAGATCTGGCGCAGGTTGCTGCCCGAGAGGTACATCGTCATCGCCAGGCCGGCGGCGAGCAGCGAACCTACCGCGTATCCGGTCAGGAGAACCGACGTGAGCGAGCTGAGCGCCCCGAGCTGAGAGACGCGATAGACGACTGCCACCGCCATTAGAGCTCCAACGAATGCGAACACGTGCAGGAGGCCGAGCCCCAGCAGAGCGATTTGAATCGGCAGCAGGACGGCAATGGCGGCGCCAAGTGCAGCCCCGCTCGCCGTGCCCAGCACGTACGGGTCGGCGAGCGGGTTGCGAAGCAGGCCCTGGAACGTCGTGCCCGCCAGCGACAGCGCGGCGCCGACAGCCATCGCCGTCAGAACTCGTGGCAGCCGGATCTCGAGCACGATGGTTTCTGCCGCTGGCGGCCACGTGACGGCTACCGGCCAACCGAGGAATCGGTGCGCGAGGATGGCGATCGTGTCCGACGGCGCGATGCTGACGTTGCCGAAGGCGACGCCAGCGATCAGCCACACCGCCATCAGCACGAACCCGAGGGCGACGAGGAGCATGGGCCGGTGGCGCAGCGCATCTACCCACCGCATGCGGGAGATGGCGCGAGGCGTGGCGGCCACACCGGCGTTCATCGGCTCAATCCGGAGTGACGCAGTAGGTCGCCACTCCCTCCGGCGGCGCGACGTCGGCGTCCGGGTGGATCGCCAGCGCAAGCGCCGCAAGGCCCTCGCCCAGGCGCGGGCCCGGCCTGGTCACGACGATGTCGTCGACGGGCCTGACCTGGCCATCACGGACCGCGCTTATGCCCGCCCAGCCCGGACGGGTGACCAGGTCCTGGGGACAGACGTCATATGCCGCGTCGCCGAGGATTATGACCTCCGGATCCTGGGCGACCAACTGCTCGAGCGAGATGGAGAACACGGCCGGATCGTTGGTGGTGATCGGGTCGCCGCCGGCAAGAACGACCATGTCGGCCACGAACGAGTTGGGTGCGGGGCCGAAGATCTCAGGCACGTTGCCGATCTCGTAGAAGACGCACGGATGATCCAGGTCGGCGACGGCGCTGGTGACCTCCGCGATGCGCACCTCCATCGCGGTCGTGATCTGGGCTGCCTCGTCTTCCACGCCGATGGCTGTACCGATCAGGTTGATGTCGGCCAGCACCTCGTCGACGGTCGCCGCGTAAACGACGAGCACCGGAATGCCGAGGTCGCGAAGCCGATCGATATCGCCGGGCGGGGTGAAGTTGTTGCCGCCGGCGAGCACGAGGTCGGGTTGGATGTCAACAACCTTCTCGATCAGGACGCCCGTGAAGGTGGCCACGTTGGGCAGATCGACGGCCTCTGGCGGGTAGTCATCGAAGTCGGTGCCGCCACGCAGGCGATCACCGGCGCCAAGAGCGAAGACGATCTCGGTGTTGGCCGGCGTGAGGCTGACGATGTCGGTGGGCCTGGTTTCTATCTCCAGCGTCGTGCCCTCGTCATCGACGACAGTCCGTGGGAACGCGACGGGCGCGGCTGTCGATGGCACCGTCGGAGTGGAGGTCGGAGTGGGTGTTGGAGCCGTCGTGGGGGTCGGCGTCGTCGCGCACGCCGGAGCCGTTGTTGGAGCCGTTGTCGCGCTGCCCTGCGCCTGGCAGGCAAGGGTGGCTCCAAGGACAAGGATTAGCCCAACGAGGGCCGAGGCACGAAAAGAACCCTTCCCTGTTCGGGTGGAAGGGCCTGGACGGTCGAGCGAGCGCATGGTGCGTTCCCTTTCTCGCGAAGGAACTGGGCACGACCATGGGTCCGGCGACCGGACTTCCGGCGCTCGGTTGACGAGGAGCGCCGGTCACCGTAGCGGGACTGTGCCGGATTCTCACCGGCTTCGCGGATCCCAAGGCCATTTCTTTAGTTGACCGGCCGAGTCTACTCCGTCCACCGTCCTACGCTTCTGGCCGATAAGCCGCGCGCAAGCCGCCGATAAGTGCGTCTTCCGATCATGGACGGCATCCGCTGCCACCGCCCGACGCGTCCGCCACAGGCGAATTCCGCCACAGGCCATCCGCCGAAGGAGGTAGCTATAGATGGACCGCGCCCGGTGGCGCGATCGCGCAGCAATGTCCGCCCTCTTATTGATCGCCATGTCGTCGACCGCCGTCACACCCGCCGCAATGTCCGCCGGCCTGAGGCCTGCCGGAGCCGTCGACTGCCGGAACGTCACACCGGCCGCTGCGGCATTGGGGGCACTGACCTTCCCTACCGCCCGGACGGCGACCGTACGCGTGCAGACACAGCTCGCCGGCCGCGGCGAGATGACCGGCCGGGTCATCACCGCACAGAGCGCGGCGGGCCTGCCGCTGTCCATCGCGCTGCCGGCCGAATCGTTCGTCGGGCCGGCCGTCGGTGACCTGATCGTGTACACGCGCTACTCGGCGGGTCCTGGCAGCGAGGTTCGAGCGCTGAACTTGGCAACCGGGTGCGACGTTCGGCTCGCGGCCCCGGCGGAGATCGTGCGCAGCGCCTTGATCGACCCATCGGCTTCGTCGGTTTACGTGCACAGCGTCACGCGCGCCGGGCGGGTGGACGCAGGCATCCTCCGCTACGACCTCGTGACGGGCAAGGCCTCGATGGTGGTGCCCGCACTCAGAGCGCCGGATGGCTTCGGACCGATCTTCGGCACTGACCTCCGTTGGGACGTCTACGGACGAGCGCTGGCCGTCCAGTCATGTGGCTTCAGCAGGTGCCTGACGCGAGTGGTCGACATCGCGTCCGGGGACCTGGCGACCTACGATCGGGCGGGCCAGGGCGCGTTCATCGGCCTGACCGGAGAACACTTGGTGACCTTCGCCAGCTGCCCGGGCATGCCATGCGCCGTCCTGAGCACGGACTTGGTGAATGGGTCGGTCGCGGTCATTGCCGAAGAGGCGTACTCGGCCGTCGTGAAGTCGACGAGCGCGGAAATCACCGTCATCAGCATCGAAACGGCCGCCGGCCACATGGAGGTCATCCAGTGACGCAGTTGCTTGGTCTTGGGTTGGGCGTGCTCGTGGCGGCGATCATCGCGACACCGGCGGCCGCCGCATTGCCGACGCCCGCTAGCGGCGTGACCTGGGATCAGAACCAGCGAGTCGATTACCGCTGGAGGGACGGCTCTGAGCCTCCTGCTTGGGCCAAGTCGGCTATGAATG
>JBPCLD010000251.1:0-3413 GCA_051003655.1 Candidatus Limnocylindrales bacterium
GGACCAGGGCGACGTCCGGATCAACCTCCACGAGCTCGCGCAGGGGGCGGCGCTCGTCGGCCGCGCGCAGAGCCGCGGCCTGGACGATGCCGTATGCCTTCTCCCTGGTCAGTCCGCCGCTCTCGACCAGCGTGGTCAGCAGCCGGCTGCTGCCGAACAGCCCGAGGCCGCGGTCGAGGTTCTCGCGCATCCGCTCGGGGCGGACGACCAGGCCGTCAACGAGGCCACGGAAGCGCACGAGCATGTAGTGCAGCAGTGTGGTCGCGCCGGGCAGCGCAACCCGCTCCACCGACGAATGCGAAATGTCGCGCTCGTGCCATAGCGCCTGGTCCTCGAACGCGGCGATCGCGAAGCCGCGCAGCAGGCGCGCCAATCCGGTAATTCGCTCTGAAAGGATAGGGTTGCGCTTGTGCGGCATGGCGCTGGAGCCGGTTTGGCCACGACCGAAGGGCTCCTGGAGCTCGCCGATCTCGGTGTGCTGGAGGTTGCGCACCTCGGTCGCGAAACGCTCCAGCGACCCGCCGGTGATGGCGATCGCGGCCACGAACGCGGCATGTCGGTCGCGCTGGATGATCTGGGTGCTGACCGGGTCAACGGCTAGGCCCAGCTCGGCCATGACCGCCGCTTCGATCTCGGGCCCGAGCTGGCTGTAGGTGCCGACAGGGCCGCTGAGTTTGCCGGTCGCGATGTCCGCGGCCGCCGAGCGCAACCGCTGCCGGTCGCGGTCGAGCTCGAACGCCCAGGTCGCGAGCTTGATGCCCAATGTGATCGGCTCAGCATGGACCGAGTGCGTACGGCCCATCATCACCGTGCCGGCGTGCTCACGGGCCTTGCGCGCCAACAGCCCGATGAGTTCGTCCAGCTCGGCAAGCAGGAGATCCGCGGCGGCGCGGCACTGAAGGGCCAGAGCGGTATCGACCACGTCGCTCGACGTCAAGCCGAAATGCAGGTAGCGCCCTTCATCACCCACCGTCTCGGCGACCTGGTTGACGAAGGCGACCACATCGTGATCGGTCGTCTTCTCCAGCTCCGCGATCCGCACGACGTCGACACGCCCACGCTGCTCGATCGCCTCGACCGCCTGTACGGGGACCGTGCCCCTGCTCGCCAGCGCATGCAGGGATGCGAGCTCTACCCGGAGCATGTGCTGGAATCGGGCTTCATCCGTCCAGACAGCGGCCATCTCGGGCTGCGTATAGCGGGGAATCACGCCGGGATTCCAGCGAGCGATCGCCCGATATCTCGCCGGACCTGCTTTCCGATGAAGTTGATCATGTCTGCCGCCTCGTAGGCTGAGTCGGCAGCGGCGGCGAGGCCAGGGCCTCGGCCGACGACTGTCAGCACCCGACCGCCAGCCGTGATGAGCTCACCGGCAGCGCCAAGGCGCACGCCGGCGCCGAACACCAGTGCGCCTGTGGATCTCGCGGCCTCGATGCCGTCGATTGGGTCGCCCAAGCGCGCAGAATTGGGATAGCCATCCGCTGCCAGCGTCAGGGCCACGGTCGTGTCTTCGGTCGCGCCCAGGATCGCATCGTTCAACACAACCCCGGAGAATAATCCGCTGGCCGACGCCATCAGCAGCGGCGTAAACGGTTGGTCCAGCCGCGGCAGGATCGCCTGCGTCTCCGGATCGCCGAAGCGGGCATTGAACTCGAGCACCCGCGGCCCGTCGGGAGTGAGCATCAAGCCGCAGAACAACGCGCCCCGAAATGGTGCGTCGCGGCTCTCCATTTCGCACAGCACCGCGAGGAAGAGGTCGGCGTGGAGCGCGCGGAGCGCAGCGCTATCAAGCTCGCCGATCGGCGAGAACGCACCCATCCCGCCAGTGTTTGGACCCTGGTCCCCGGCCAGGAGCCGCTTGTGGTCCCGTGCCGTTGGCAGGATGAGGGCGTCGCGCCCGTCGCAGATCGCAATGACGCTGGCCTCGACGCCCTCGAGCCATTGCTCGATGACGACTTTCTGACCGCTCGCGCCGAAACGGCCGCCTTCGAGTGCCTCACGGATGCCCGCCTCGGCCTCGGCCAGGGAGGCGCAGATCGCGACTCCCTTGCCCGCTGCAAGGCCGTCTGCCTTGATCACGACTGGTAACCCGAGCATCCTTGCGTACTCCAACGCCGGAACGACCGATTCGAAGGACGCCCCGAGCGCCATGGGAACAGAGGCGGCGCGGCAGATCTCGCGGGCGAAGGACTTGCTGGCCTCGATCCTGGCCGCCGCCGCCGTCGGACCAAAGCATGGAATGCCGGCGGCAGTGATCCGGTCGGCCAGCCCTTCAGCCAGCGGGGCCTCCGGCCCGACCGCCACGAGGTCGACTTTTTCCGCTGTCGCGAGCGCGACGATGGCGTCGAAATCAGACGCCGAAACATCACCACGCACATCGGCCGCGTCACTCATGAGCGGGTTACCCGGCGCGACGATTACCCGTTCCGCACCCTCCTGGGAGAGGCGCCAGCACAGAGCGTGCTCGCGCGCGCCCGAACCGACGACCATGATTCGCATGCCGCTCACGCCGCTCTGTGGACCGGGGCCGTGCCGGCATCGTCCGTGTCGGCCCCGCTGTGGACCAGCGTCTGGTTCCGCTCAGGTCCCACGCTGACGATCGTGATCGGAACTCCGGCGCGCTCCTCGATGGCGGCCATGTAGCGGCGCGCGGCCTCCGGTAACGCCTCCACGTTCCTGGCGAGGCGGAGATCCTCGGTCCAGCCGGAGAAGCTCTCGTACACGGGCTCGGCTCGCTCGAGAACAGCCGCGTCCATCGGCCAGTCCTCAGACACGTGCCCGTCGATGCGGTACGCGACGCACATCTTGAGCTCGGGCAGACCGCTCAGGATGTCGAGCTTGTTGAGCATGATGCTGGTGGCGCTGTTGATCCGCGCGGCGTGGCGCAGCGGAACGAGGTCCATCCAACCGCAGCGCCTTCGCCGTCCCGTCGTCGTGCCGAACTCGCGGCCGACGCTGACGAGGTGCTCGCCGACTTCATCATCCAGCTCGGTCGGCAATGGGCCGGAGCCGACCCTCGTCGCGTACGCCTTCAGGACACCGATTACGTGGTCTATCTGGAGCGGGCCGATGCCGCCACCGGTCGCCGCCCCACCCGCGACTGGGTTGCTGCTCGTGACGTACGGGTAAGTTCCGTGGTCGAGGTCGAGCAGCGTTCCCTGGGCTCCCTCGAGCAGGATGTGCTCGTCTCGGGCAAGGGCGTTCTGGACCAGGAGCGTCGTGTCCGCGATGTGAGGACGCAACGCCTCGCCCCAGCGGACTGCTTCGTCGCGCAGACTCTCCACGTCGAACGTCGCCGCGCCGTAGATGTGCTGCAGCACAGCGTTCTTTTCAGATACGGCGAGCGTGAGGCGCGAATGCAGCAGTTCCGGCTCGAGCAGGTCGCCCATCCGAATGCCCGCGCGCGATGCGCG
>JBPCLD010000252.1:0-6385 GCA_051003655.1 Candidatus Limnocylindrales bacterium
GGGGTACACCCCAAGTCTCGCGAACGGCAACGGCATCAATATCCAGATCCCCACGTCCATCCTGAATGGCCAGGTCGTAGAGCCGGGGGCACAGTTCGATTTCATCAAAGCCATCGGACCGGTCACCAGCCCGCCCTATGAGAATGGGGGCGCGCTCATCAACGGGCGGATCGAGGAACTTGGGGCCATCGGGGGCGGGATGTGCTCAGTGTCGACCACTTTGTTCAACGCCGCCCTCCGGTTTGGCCTGCCGATATGGGCCCGCGACAACCACAGCCTGTACATCAGTCGCTACCCGATGGGGTTGGACGCCACTGTCTGGATGACCGGCCCACGCAATCGCCAGACCATGGCTTTCACCAACGACACCGGATATCCGCTGGTTGTCCGAGGTATCAATAACCTCGGCGCCGTCACGTTCGAGGTGTGGGGCGTCGACGACGGCAGAACTGTCACGCTGTCCGAGCCGCGAATCGAGAACGTGGTCAAGGTGCCGTACATGCTCGTCGAATACACCGACGCGCTGACGCCCGGGCGTCGCGTTCGAGTCAATGACGCTTATGATGCTTTCGATGCGTGGGTGACACGGACTGTGCGCAACGCCGACGGCGTCGTCATCCTCGAGGAGACGTATCGCTCGCACTACAAGATGTTGCCGGCTTACGTGCGCGTCGGCCGCACTGATGGTGACGCGCGTTCGGGCAGGGTGGTAAAGGTACGGCTGGCGGTCGACCCCTCGCCCTAAAGCAAACTGGCCGCCCACATAAATCAGGGCCCCGGCTTTCGCCGGGGCCCTTCTTAGTGCGCTTTAACCGAGGTTAGGCGCGGCGTCGGCTGAAGCAGTCGTCGCAAAATACCGGCTTGCCACTGGTGGGCCGGAACGGAACCATCGCGGTCTTGCCGCAGTTCGAGCAGGTGGCCTCGAACATCTCGCGCGGCCGGCGCTCGCGGAAGCCACCGGCGCTCGCACCGTAGCCGCCACCGCCACCACCGCCGCCCATTGAGGACGACTCACTGCCGCCCATTTGTGCCTTGCGCGCAGCGCGGCAGCTGCGACACCGTCGCGGATCGCTGAACCCGCGATCCGAATAGAACTGCTGCTCGCTCGCAGTGAAGACGAACTCCTGGCCGCAGTCGGCACAGGTGAGCGTCCTGTCGGCGTTCATCAAAGAACGACACTCCTTCTCGAGCCGGATTTCGCGACTTTTCTCGCGAGATCCGTGAGAGGAGTGTCGTGGTACCGGCGCCTATTTGCCCGTATCGACGGGCTTTCTCCGCTCGCATCGTATCTGATGCGCGCAGCGCGGAGTGTGATGAATCTGTGAACGCCGGTCAATAGCCGAATTTCGTGATGTGCTCCGGGCTCGGCCGGTCGAAACTTTGGCCGCCGGTACACTCGGCCCGGCGTGGCGGAATCGGGAAACCTCACATGAGCGACCAGTGGCTGCCGTCTGAGCACGGCAGCGAGCGGGGCGTGCTCCAGGGTCGCGTGGCGCGCGGGCTTACCTGGACGCTGATCGACACCTGGGGCACCCAGATCCTGGGCCTGATCGTCTTCGTGATTCTTGCCAACCGGCTGCTGCCCGACGACTTCGGGCTGGTGGCTCTGGCAGCTGTCTTTGTGGCGTTCGCGCAGCTGCTGGTCGACCAGGGTCTGGGCGATGCCCTGATCCAACGCCAAGCCGTTACGCGAAGCCAGATCGACACGGCGTTCTGGGTTGCGGTCGTGACCGGCGTCCTGTTGACGGTGGTCGGCTTCATCTTCGCCGGTCCGATCGCGACGGCCCTCGGGGAGCCGCGCCTGGAGCAGATCCTCCAGACGCTCTCGCTGACGTTCGTCCTTGCCGCGTTCACGAGCATCCAGGTCGCCCTCCTCAGGCGGGAGATGCGCTTCAAGAGCCTCGCGATCCGCAAGCTCGCCGCTGTTGGCGGCGGCGGCATCGTCGGCATCGCCATGGCATTCTGGGGGTACGGCGCGTGGGCCCTCGTTGGGCAGCAGCTGGCCAGCGCAGCGATCTCGGTGTTGATGCTCTGGACGGTCAGTCCGTGGCGACCGGGACTGCAGCTCTCGCTCGACGATTTCCGCTCGCTCTTTTCATTTGGAATCCATGTCGTAGGCGGCGACATCCTGAGCTTCCTCAGCCGCAATGTGGACAACCTTCTCATCGGCGCCTACCTCGGATTGACGCCGCTTGGCTTCTACGCAGTCGGTTATCGCATCCTGGACACCAGCCAGCAGCTGCTCGTCAATTTCGCGCGCCGGCTGGCTTTTCCGATCTTCGCCCGGTTACAGGGCGACCCCAACCGACTCCGCAGGGCGTATGCGCGTCTCACGGGCGCGATCAGCGTCGTCATCCTGCCCGGCTACATCGGCCTCGCGCTGGTTGCCCAAGAGGCGATTGTGGTCCTGTTCGGTGAGCGGTGGGCCCCGAGCGCACCCGTTGCGGCGATCCTCTTCCTCATCGGCCCGGTGCTCACCGTTCAGCTCGTGGCAGGTGCCCTGATGAACGGAGTCGGGCATCCCGAAATCACCTTTCGAATCAGGCTCGTCAGCACGGTCGTCAATGTTGCCGGCTTCTTCGTCGCCCTCGCCCTCTTCCGCGACATCGTGGCCATGGCCGGCGCGTTCGTGGTCCGCGGCTACATCGTGATGCCGCTTGTCCTGTTGTGGGTCCGCCGATACGGGCACATCCCGCTGCGCGATCAGCTGAGCCACGTGCGCAGTCCGCTGCTCGCGACTGCCGTCATGGCGGTCGCAATCATCGCGGTCAAGTTCGTCCTGCTCGGGCGCGTACCGTCCGCCGCCCTGCTGGTCACGGAGCTCTTGGTCGGCGCTGCCTCGTTCGTCTCCGCCCTCATTCTTGTCGACCGTGCACTGGTACGTGAGGTCAGCTCTGTCGCGCTTCAGGCAGTCCCCGGCGGCAGGTCAGTTGCACGGCGCCTCGGAATGCAGCTGCCGCCCGCCTCGCGGCGCGGCTCCGGGCGAGGCCGCGATCGTCGCCGGCGCGAGTCAGCCCTGGACGCCAACATCTCAGCGGAGGAGACGGCGACCGCCGGCACGTCGGTTGCGGCCGATTCGGCCACCATCGTTGCCACGCCCAAAGACGAGGTGCTCGGCGATGTCTGACGCCTCGTCGGCCACCAAGCCGGCGGCGGGCACGGAGGCGCAAGCAAAGCGGGCCGCTACCGAGCTCATCGCCGAGGGCGTCCTGGACGCCGATCTCTCTGCGCTGCTGTGGCTGTTGATCGAGGCGGGTGTCCCCCTTGTACTCGCGACCAACGGCGAGCCCAAGTTGGCAGAAGAAGTCCGTGGCGCGCTTTCAGGCCTCGTCGCTCGCCACCTGGTAACCGCCGACGGGGCGCTTGCTGGCGGTGTGCTGCGGGGCGACTCACTCGAGGACGTCCTTAGGTTCAACGGTGCAACCCCGGACGACGAAGTGCCCGACGCGGCTCGCGAGCTCGGTGTGGTGCTCGTTCTCGGACAAGCCGAACCGGGCGACCTCGTGCGCGTCGTCCGAGCTCATTACCTGAGGCCGATCGAGCGCGACGGCGCGGGCCACATCCAGCGCCGGCCGCCGGCTTTGCTGAGCGCATGGGACGTAGGCGCGAGCCGGCTCGATCACTTCCACTGGGGGATCTCCAACGAGCTTGCACGACGCGCGGACATGGAGCCGGGCGACTTCGAGGTCGTCCACCGGCGCAGGACCCGGCTCCTGGGTGACCTGGCATCGGCGGGGGTCTTCGACCAGCACGATCTCCGGCGCCACATAGAGCACGCCGCGCTCGTCGAGGCCGGTGCAGGAGGAAGCTCACAGGTCGATGCGCCAAACTGAGCCACCCATGCCAACTCGTCCGGCCACCCTCGGAGAGCTACGCGAGCAGGGCTATCGCTCGCGCTCGGTCAAGCAGGAGCTGCGTGACAACATGCTCCGGCGGCTCGCTTCGGAGGAGCCTGTCTTCAGCGGGATCATCGGGTATGAAGACACCGTCATCCCATCGATCGAGAACGCCATCCTGGCCGGACAGGACATCTGTTTCCTGGGTGAGCGGGGGCAGGCCAAGACGCGGCTGGCGCGGCTGCTCGTCGGCCTGCTGGACGAATACACGCCGATCGTCGCGGGAGCGGACCTCAACGACGACCCCTTCAAGCCGGTGGCGAAGTACGCGCGCGATCTCGTCGCGGCGGAGGGGGACCAGACGCCGATCGATTGGCTGCCCCGCGATCGGCGATACACCGAGAAGCTGGCCACGCCTGATATCACGATCGCCGACCTGATCGGCGAGGTGGACCCGATCAAGGTCGCCGAGGGCCGCTACCTGGCCGACGAGAGCACCATCCATTACGGCCTCGTGCCCAGGGCCAATCGCGGCATCTTCGCCATCAACGAGCTGCCCGACCTGGCAGAACGCATCCAGGTCGGATTGCTCAACGTGCTCGAGGAGCGCGACGTCCAGGTCCGTGGCTACACGCTGCGGCTGCCGCTCGACGTGTTCCTCGTCGCCAGCGCCAACCCCGAGGACTACACGAGCCGCGGACGCATCATCACTCCACTTAAGGACCGCCTGGGGTCCCAGATCAGGACCCATTACCCGCGCACGATCGAGGCCGAGATCGAGATCATGCTCCAGGAGCGCACGCCGATCGCCGGGGAGGGGGTCCCAGTCCTCCACGAGCCACGCTTCATGCTCGAATTGGTTGCCGAGCTCACCCAGCTTGCGCGCCGCTCGCCGGAGGTCAGTCAGCGATCGGGCGTGAGCGTGCGGGTAAGCATCGCCAATCTCGAGACGCTCACCGCCAGCGCAATCAAGCGCGCCGTCCGGCTTGGTGAGACGGAAGCGGCGCCCCGCATCAGCGACCTGCCCGCGCTCGTTGCCTCGACCGCCGGCAAGGTCGAGCTCGAGACGCTCAGCGACGAGACGCCCGAGGAGCGAGTTGTCGACCGGCTGGTGACGCGCGCGATTCACAACGTATTCGGCCGGTTGGTCGACATCGACGCCCTTGACGAAGTGGTCGAGGCCTTCGAGGAGGGCCTGGTGCTCGAGACTACGGAGATGAGCCCGGCGGCTGACTTCGTGCGCTGGATGCAGGATGCGCCTGGCCTCGAGCCCGTCATCAGATCCCTGGGCGCGATCGATTCGCCGGCGACCACCGCGTCGGCAATCGAGTTCGTGCTCGAGGGACTTCATCTCAACCGCCGGCTCAACAAGGACCGTACCGGCGGCGGGGCCAGGTACCGGCGCTAGCTCCGGCGAACGACACGTGATCGGCCCCGATTCCGGCGACGCGCAGCGGCCA
This sequence comes from Candidatus Limnocylindrales bacterium, assembly GCA_051003655.1. Lineage (GTDB taxonomy): Bacteria > Chloroflexota > Limnocylindria > Limnocylindrales > CSP1-4 > JALYGJ01. The sequence continues at coordinate 5,297 of JBPCLD010000252.1, forward strand.
CCTGGCCGCATCGAGCGCGGGCCGTTCCGATACGCCCGCTGGGACGGCAGCCAGCGCCTCGACGACCTTTCTGCCGATGACGTGCTCGACGAGCTTGCGGACGACCTGCTGGCCGAATCGGATCTCAACAGCGCGCTGGCGCGGCTGCTCAACCGAGGTATGCGCGGGCAGCAGGGTCGTTTCGGACAGCTGCGCGGCCTGAACGATATTGTCCGTCGCCTGGGTGCAGCGCGGCAGGAGCTGATGTCGCGTTACCAGCTCGGCGACGTGCTCTCGGAGATTCGCGCTGAGCTCGACGAGATCGTTGCCGCCGAGCGCCGCGCCGTCGAGCGCCGGCTCGCGGGTTCAACACCAGGGCGAGGCCCGGACGACCAAGCCGAGCTGCAGGAGATGGCAGCGGGCTTGGCGGCCAAGCGACAGAAGCAGCTCGAGTCGCTGCCAGGCGACATCGGAGGTCGAATCCGGGCGCTGAGCGATTACGACTTCATGGAGCCTGACGCACGCGAACGCTTCGACGCACTGCTCGAACGACTGCGCCAACAGGTTCTCGACGCGCACTTCGCCGGCCTGTCCGACGCGATCCGCGGGACCACCCCGGAGAGCCTCGCCGCGAACCGCGAGATGGTCCGCGAGCTGAACTCGCTTCTCCAGGAGCGACTCGCGGGCAGCGACCCGGACGTCTCGGGCTTCCTCTCGCGCTACGGCCAGGTCTTCCCCGGTGCGCAGACCCTGGACGACATCATCGAGCAGCTGGCGGCGCGAATGGCACAGATGCAGTCGCTGATGTCATCGCTGAGCCCCGAGCAGCGGCAGGAGCTCCAGGAGATGATGGACGCGCTGCTGCGCGACGACCGGCTGCGCTGGGACCTGGCCCAGCTGGCCGCCACGCTCGACCAGCTACTGCCCAACGGTCTCGGGCAGCGCTTCGACTTCCGGGGGGCCGAGGAGCTCACACTCGAGGGCGCGCTGGCGCAGCTCGGCCGGCTGCGCAGGCTCGATCGGCTCGACGCGCCGCTCGGGGCGTCCCAGTCTGTGGGGGCGCTCGACGAGCTTGATCCATACGAGCTGGCCGAGTTCCTGAATCGTGAT
>JBPCLD010000253.1:0-4164 GCA_051003655.1 Candidatus Limnocylindrales bacterium
GTCCTGGGCCTCTAGACGAATGCGGCACGTTGGAGGCGCTGATCGGCGCCACGACCGCCGAATCTTACCAAGCCCCGAAATCGGGGGGCGATCACGCCCTCCAGCGAGCGGGCTCGGCTCATGCGGCAGGCGCATATTGCGTGGGGCGAAGACGTCATTGGTCGCGGGATGGACGACTCGACAGCACTCAGCCAGCGATCCATTCGTAAGAAGCAACAGTCCCGTCGCCGACGGCCGGAATCGAGGCGCCCGGAGGTGGCCCGGGTGCCGGTCGGCGGACGAGAAATGCATGAGGCGAATGGAAATGGTCTCGCCGGGTCGGCGGCGACCAGATTCCGCCGTGCCGAGGCCGCCCGACTTCGCCGAGTTAAAGGCGGTGCGACTCCAGGAAGCCTCGAACCGCTTCGGCGACCTGCTCATAGCTCTCTTCACCGGCAACCAGGCCGTAATGCGAGTGCGCGCCGAAGGGCAGATAGTCGGCCCCCAGCCATTCCGCGAGTCGTTCGCTGTCCGGCTCGGGGAAGAACCGATCCAGGCCGGCACCGATCACCAAACGCGGCACCGAAGGCAGCAGGTCCCGCGACACGGCGACCCCCTCGAGCATCTCCCGCCGGGCAGCTCCCGACTCCATGCCCATCAGGTGCTGGATCCGCATCACGTCGGCCATGGTCAGGTCCGGGTTCTGGCGCATCAGCAGATCCGGCGCGCCGTCCCAGCCCAGGAGCTCGCGTCGGTACTGGCGGGGCAGCAGCCGGACCATGTGCGACGGCGGCGGCTCGAGCAGGACGGCCGGCAGTGCTGGGCTGAGCAGGATCAACGCCGAAATCGGCCGAGCCTCGGCCAGCTTCAATGCCAGCAGCCCGCCCAGCCCATGGCCGATAACGATTGGTGGCCGCGACATGGTCGCCGCGCCGGCGATTACGTCATCGACGTAGGTCGAAAAATCGAGCTCATCGAAGTCGGCCGTCTCCGACCAGTAGTGGCCGCGGAGATTGAGGGCGTGGCCCTCCCAGCCGCGTGGCGCGAAGAAGCCCAGGAAGCGGTGCCACAGCCACGACCCACCGAGCTCGCCATGCAGCATGTAGATGGGTTTTCGTCGCGAGCGCCGCTCGGGCAGCCACGACTCGATGTACAGGCCGCGGTCGGCAACGATGCGCTCGTCCTTGCGAATGGGCCGGCCCACCGGCCGCTCGGCGACGGTTAATGGCCGCGTGGTGTCTACCCCGCCATCGTGGCCGTCACGTCCGTCGTGGCCATTGCGGCCGAGCAGCTCGTCCATCAGTCGGCGAGTGGGTTGAAGACAAGGCCGGTGGCGGCCTTGGGATGGAAGAAGGTCGACTTCGCGGGCATGTGCTCGCCGGCCGCAGCCACGGCAATAACGTCCTCGATGGGTGTCGGCCGCAGCAGGAACGCGACATCCGCTGCGCCCGACTCCACCTGCGCGACTGCAGTGGAGGCGTCCGACACGTAGGTCAGGTTGCCGTCCGTGGCCAGCTCTTCCGGCGCGCTCCCGATCATCCGCGAGAGGGTACTCGACAGCACGGTGACGTCCAGCCAGCGGAGCCTTTCCGACGCGGACGCGGGCAGTAGGCCAGCGACATGCTCGCGATCGACCTCCAGCAGCGCTCCGCCTTCGGGGGTCCAGAGGCCAATCCGCCGCGGCGCCGACGGTTCGTCCTCAACGAGGGCGGCCACCAGGTCGGCCGAGCTACGACAGGGAGTCACGGCGAACCACTCCGACGCGGCGGCCAGCAGCTCCTTGCCCTCTGCGACACCCCGAAACACGCGATGCCAGGGCAGGAGGCCGAGCCCGCCCGAGCGGGCGTCATACAGGAGACCGAGGACGAAGTCCGCGGCATTTGGCGCGCCTGGCTGATCGCGGTAGCGCAACGCAGTCTCGTAGCGATGATGCCCGTCCGCGATCGTCAGCGGTCCGGATGCAGCGAGCGCCATGAGCTCGCGCGCGTGATCAGATTCAGCCGGGTCGGCTACCCACAGCCGATTGATCAGTCCACCCGGGCCGAGCGCCTCGACCTCCGGCGGCACGTCCGTCAGCGCCTCCATGTGCTGTTCTGCGGCGGCGCCCTGATCGCCGTTGTCATACAGGAACAGGACCGGGCTGAGGTTGGCCTGGACTGCCGACATCAACCGAAACCTGTCTTCCTTTGGCCCCCTCAACGTGTGCTCGTGCGGGAGCACACCGCTGGTCGACCCGTACGGCTCGAGCCGAAGCCTGGCGAAGAACCCACGGGCGGCCCGCTCGGACCCATCGGCAGCCTGGTAACGCTGTTCGTAGACGTAGATCATCTGGCGCTCATCGCGGCGCAGCGTCCCATCGGCGATCCAGCCGCTGAAAGTGCGCGCGGCAGCCTCATAGGGCGACACCGCATCCCCCGCTTCCGAGATGGGCAGCTCGACGTGGATTGCGTTTCGCGGATCGCGGGCCGCGAGGAGTTCGCGCTCAGCCCCAGAAATCACGTCGTACGGCGGGCACAGCACGGCCGACAGGTCGGGCACGGCGGCCGCGTCGTAGCGCAGGGCTCGAAATGGGAGGAGCTGGGGCACTGGGCTCGATGGTAGCCGTCCGCTGTTTCAGTACCCATCGCGGGCTCATGCAACTTTCGCCGGTCCGCGTGCGTCTACCGCGTCTGTAGGGAGGAGCACGCCCCAGCCGGCCGCTGCTCACTTCGTAACCTGAGGCCAGATGGACCGTCACCAGCGATCGCTACGATCAGCGCCGGGCGCACGCTTCTCCACGGCCACGAGCCGGTGGATCCTGATCGTCGCCACGTTGCTCTGCGTCCTCGCCTCGGCGGCACCCGCACTCGCCGCCAGCCCATCTCCAGGCGCGTCGCCCCAGGCATCCCCGCCGGTCAATGCCGACCTGCGGATAAGCGCGCAGCCACTTCTCGGCGGTCACGTTCGACCGGGGGCATGGACAGCCGTCAACGTCCTCGTGGAGAACGACGGTCCGGCCGTAACCGGCGAGCTGCGCATCCGCGGGACGCAGCAGACGCAATCGCAATACGGAGTCGAGGCCGATCTGCCGACTGGCGCTCGCCAGCGGTTCACGCTGTATGCGCAGACCGCGCTGTTCGGCAGTCGCGTGAACATCGACCTCGTCAGTGGCGAGCAGGTCGTCGCGACCCAGCAGGTCAAGATCACCTCGCACGAGGCCTACAGCCCGATCGTCGCGGTCGTCGCGGAGAAGCCAGAGGGTCTCCTTCCCGCCGTCACCGACGCGATGGTCAACCCCAACGTCTCAACCGCGACCGTCATCAGGCTTGCCCTGGCCGACCTGCCACCACGCGTTGAGGCATGGGCAGCAATAGATCGACTGGTGTGGCAGGACGTTGATGCTGCCAACCTCACGCGCGAGCAGCTTGACGCGCTCCGGCTGTGGGTTGGCGCCGGCGGCCGCCTCATCATCCTTGGCGGCGCTACCGGCGGCGGCACGATCCGCGGCTTCAATCGCGACGGCGAAATCCTGCTGCCCTTCGATCCAGCCAAGACCATCGACGTGCCACCCGCCGATCTCGGGGGGATCCTGGGATCATTGCCCACGACGGCAACGGCCGTCCCCGCACTCTCCGGAACCCTTGACCACGGCACCGTCCTCGCCCGAAGCGGCGATGACGTCATCGCCGCGGAAACCGGGTATGGCCGCGGCTCCGTCACTCTCGTGGGTTTCAACCCGGCCGAGCCGTGGATCGCCGAAGGCAGCGCGAGCGACGTCCTGTGGCACCGCCTGCTGCCGCAGACCAGCGGGCCGGCACTCAATCCGTTGGCGGTGACCGACGACTCGCAGATCGTCTACGCGCTCCAGAATCTCCCGTCGATCGACCTTCCGCCGATCGAGCAGCTGTTCGTGCTGCTCATCGCCTACATCGCGCTTATCGGGCCGATCAACTACCTGATCCTGCGCAGACTCGACAGGCGCGAATGGGCGTGGGTCACCATCCCGGCATTGGTCGTCGTGTTTGCGGTCGGCAGCTACGGCCTGGGGGCCACGCTCAAGGGCAGCGATGTGATCGTCAATCAGATCACCGTCGTACGCGCCGCGCAGGGCACTGGTCGCGGCATCGGCCAGGCATACATCGGGATCTATTCACCCAGCCGTCGCTCGTTCGACGTGCGCATCCCGGGCGGCGCGCTCCTCTCCAA
>JBPCLD010000254.1:0-4441 GCA_051003655.1 Candidatus Limnocylindrales bacterium
CGGCTACACCGGGGTCGTGATCGCCGGGGGTCCGCTCGGGGTCCGGCTCGAGGCGCCGCGGCCGACCACGCTGGCGTTCGCCGGCGCGACGCTCCTCGTCCTTCCTGTGGCCACGTCGTCGACGACCATCGGGCTGCCCGTCGACGCGGTCGCGCTCGGGGCGCTGCGGCTACAGGATCTGCGACAGGAACGCCCGGGTGCGCTCCTCCTGCGGGTTCTCGAAGAAGTGCTCCGGGGTACCGACCTCGACGATCTGGCCGTCGGCCATGAACACCACCCGGTCGGCAACCGCCCGGGCGAACCCCATCTCGTGGGTCACGACGATCATGGTCATGCCCGACTCGGCCAGCTCGACCATCGAGTCGAGCACCTCCTTGATCATCTCCGGGTCGAGCGCGGAGGTGGGCTCGTCGAACAGCATGACCTTGGGCTGCATCGCCAGAGCTCGCGCGATCGCAACGCGCTGCTGTTGACCGCCCGATAGCTGCGCCGGGTGCTTGTGCGCCTGCTCCGGAATTCCCACCCTCTCTAGGAGCTCCATCGCCTTCTCGTCGGCCTTCCTGCGCGTCCAGTGGCGGACCTTGATCGGGCCGAGGGGGACGTTCTGCAACGCGGTCAGATGCGGGAACAGGTTGAACGACTGGAAGACCATGCCGATCTCACTGCGAATCGCCGCAATGTTGCGGATGTCGTCGGTCAGCTCGATGCCGTCGACGAAAATGTCGCCGCGCTGGTGCTCCTCCAGGCGGTTGATCGTCCGGATGAAGGTCGACTTGCCCGACCCGGACGGGCCGAAGATGACGATCACCTCGCCGGTCTTGACGGTCAGGTCGATGCCGCGCAGCACGTGCAGTTGGTCGAACCACTTGTGAACGTCACGGCAGACGATGATGTCGGGACGGGTGGCGTCGTCGGTCATCTGATCTCCACTGCGGTCAAGCCTCCCCGGATCATCGCGTGCCCACGCCCATCTGTGTCTCCAGCCGGTAGCTCGCCTGGGACATCGTGTAGCACAGGACGAAGAACACGGCGCTGATGAATACGTAGACCTCGAGGTGGGCGCCGAACCACTGCGGCTGAGCGAGCACGGAACGCCCGATTGCCAATAGCTCGAGAAGGCCGCCCCCGGCGATGAAGACGAGGGTCGTGTCCTTGAGCAGGCTGATGAACAGCCCGACGTTGGCCGGGATCACCGTCCTCAGCGCCTGGGGCAGGACGATGTACATGTTGCGTTGAAATGCGTTCAGGCCGATGGCGTTGGCGGCCTCGATCTGACCGGATGGGATCGCCTGGAGCCCGCCGCGTACGTTCTCGGCGACATACGCGGCGCTGAACAGAGTCAGGCCCCCGATGGCGCTCACCAGCGCATCGATCCGTAGCTCGAGCGGCAGAAAGAACGGAAGCATGATCGAGGCGGTGAACAGGATCGTGATCAGTGGGACGCCGCGCACGATCTCGATGTAGGCCGTGCTCAGTGTCCTGATGACCGGGAGATCGCTCCGGCGGCCGAGAGCCAGGAGGACTCCGAACGGGAAGGACAGCACGATGCTGGCCACGGCGAGCACGAAGGTGAGCAGCAGCCCGCCCCACAGCCGCGTCGGGACCGTGGCCAGCGGCGTGCCCGCGAGCCCCTGAAGGACGACGAAGACGAGCGGGACGAATAGGACCCAGCCGATCGTCAACGCTCGCCGCGCCACGGGACGGCGCAGCGCCAGGTAGAAGGAGACCCAGATCAGGGCCGCATTGACCACCAATGCCCCAGCGACGACCGGCCCGAGGCCCGATACGAGCACCAGCGCGGCGAGCAACGACTGGCCGGCGGCCAGCCACATCGCCAAGGTCCTCACCGCGGCCCCAGAGCCTGCCGCAGTCAGGCCCGCAAGGAGGCTCAGGCCGGTCAGCGCCAGCCAGATCCGCCATGCCTGATCGAACGGGTACTGCCCGATCAGGAAGAGCCGAAGATTCTCCGTTACGACGCCCCATCGCGCGTTGACGACCCATTGGGCGGCGAGCACGGCAATCACCAGCAGGAGGGCCCCGAGAACGACGGTCACCGCGGCGCTCGCCCACGAGCCGAAAAGGTTGGCTCGGAGCCACGCGCGCGGGCCGACCACGTCCGAGGGCGGGGGAAGCCGATCCGTATCGACGGTCATCGCTCGAGTACCTGCACACGCCGGTTGTAGAGGTTCATCACGAGCGACGTGAGCAGGCTGATCACCAGGTAAGCGGCCATCACCAGAACGATGACCGACACGGGCTGGCCGGTCTGATTGGCCATCGTCCTGCTGACGCTGAACAGATCGGCGAAGCCCACAGCGATTGCCAGGCTGGAGTTCTTGGCCAAGTTCAGATACTGGCTCGTGAGCGGCGGCACGATCACGCGCAGGGCCTGGGGGAAGACGATGAGGCGCAGGGTTTGTCCGTCGCTCAACCCGATGGCCTGGGCGGCCTCGATCTGGCCCCGGCGTACGGCCTGGATGCCGCCGCGTACGACCTCACCGATGAACGCAGCCGTGTAGATGACCAGCCCGAAGAGCAGCGCCGTCAGCTCGGGCGAGATCGAGAGGCCGCCCACGAAATTGAAGCGCTCCTGGACCGGCACGTCGAGGCGCAGCGGGCGTGTCGCAATCCAGGCCCCGGCCGTGATAGCGAGAAGCACGACGAAGCTGACCAGTCGCAGGCGACCCGCGGAGCGACCCAATGCTTCCCGGCGTGAGGCGTAAACGCGCAGGCCGATGGTGATCGCCACTCCGCCGATCAGGGCTGCCAGCCATAATCCGAAGCCCGGCTCGGCGACCGGCCGAGGCAGGAACAGCCCGCGCTGGTTGAGGAAGATCGAGCCCGGCAGCTCGATCGAGCTGGCGATCGCCGGCAATTGGAGCATGACCGCGTAGATGAGGACGAGCTGGACGAGGAGCGGCGTGTTGCGCATCAGCTCGACGTATCCAGCGGCGATCTTGCTGACCAGCCAGTTGTTCGAGAGCCGCGCGACCCCGGTGAGGATGCCGAGAATCGTCGCCAGGATGATCCCGATCAGGCTGATCAACAGCGTGTTGGCGATGCCGGCCAGGAAGGCGTCGCGGTACCGGTCCGTAGCGCTGTACGGGACGAGCGTCTCGCCGATCTCGAATCCCGCGGTCGAGTCGAGAAACTCGAAACCAAAGCTGAGCCGCGTCTGGCGCATGTTCGTGAGCAGGTTGTTGAACAGCCACCATCCGATGACCAGCACGACTGCGAGGGTGACCACTTGCGCCACGATGCGCAGGACGCGGACATTGCGCCACGGCGGAGTCCGGGCGGCGGGCACGACCGGGGGGTTCGTCGCTGTCACATCAGCGTCGCCGTGGGAGGCTCAAACGAAACAAGCGGGACAGGATCCCTCCTGCCCCGCTCCGTCGTCAACGGCTAGCGATACGGCGGTGCGTAAAGCAGGCCGCCTTCGGTCCACAGCTGGTTCGGCCCGCGCTCGAGGGCGAGTGGAGTCTCGGGCCCGAGGCTCCGGTTATAGATCTCCTCGTAGTTTCCGACGGCACCGATCGTCGCGACCACCCATCCATCCTGGAGGCCGAGCGACGACGCCAGCGTGCCGGCCGCAGGCTGGACTCCCAAGAGGCGCTGGACGACGGGATCGGTGCTCGTGTCGCGCATCTGCGTGACGTTGGTCGAGTCGATCCCTGACTCCTCGGCCTGGATGGTGGCGAAAACGACCCATGTGACGATGTCGAACCACTGGTCGTCACCGGCTGGGACGGCCGGCCCGAGCGGCTCCTTGGACATCACCGCCTCAAGGATGGCGTGGTCCGCCGGAGTCGCGAAGCCTGAGCGCCGGCCGACGAGCTGCGATCGGTCGCTCGTCACGGCGTCGCATCTGTCCTCGGCATAGGCGCCGTAGGTGGCGTCGATGTTGTCGAACGTCAGGGGCGTGAACTCGACATTGCGCACGCGCATCTGGTCAGCGAGGTTGAGCTCAGTGGTCGTGCCCGTCTGGACGCAGATCGTTGCGCCCGCCAGGTCCTCGAGCGTGGTTGCGTCGTTCAGTGTTGTGTTGACCATCATGCCCTGGCCGTCGTAGAACGTCGTTGGCCCGAAGTTGCCCCATGCTGCGTCGCGACTCGACGTCCGAGTCGTGTTGCGGATGAGGACGTCGATCGAGCCCGACTGCAGCGCGGGCCCACGGTCATCGGCGGTCAGGCCGCGGAACTCGACCTTGTTCGCGTCGCCCAGCACGGCAGCAGCAACGGCGCGGCAGTAATCCGCATCAAAGCCGCGCCACGTGTTGCTCGCCTGGTCAAGCGAGGCGAACCCGGCCAGGTTCGTATTCACGCCGCAGATGAGCTGATCGCGAGCGCGGACAGCAGCCAGCCTGGCGCCGACTGGTGCCGCGGTTGCGGCCGCTGTCCCTGCGGGCGACGCGGTCGGCGTTGGGGCAGAGGTGCACGCC
>JBPCLD010000255.1:0-2862 GCA_051003655.1 Candidatus Limnocylindrales bacterium
CCACCCGAGGCCGCCTCACTGGTTAACGCACTCGCCAAGGGACGTGGCTTCGCAGTCGACCTGTCACACCTGAACATCGTCGGGCTCTGCTCGGAGTGTCGCGCACGCAGTAGTTAGCGATGGTCCAACAGTGATCCAACGCCTCGGTCGGGGCGTAACCTGTGTAGGTGGGTAGTCGCATGACCTGGGCAGCCTTCGGCATGGCTGCCGCGGCGATCGCCGTTGGGGTCGGCGAGCTCGTGGCGGCGCTCATCGGCGGCGGGTCGATCATCGCGGCCGTCGGTGCGCTTGTCATCTCGCTCCAGCCGCCGGGGGCCAAGGACCTGATGGTCGCCCTGTTCGGCGAGAACGACAAGCTGGCGCTCGAGGTGGGCACCGCGATCGGCGGAATCCTGGTCGGCGGCCTCCTTGGCCTGCTGGCAAAACGAGACCTTCGTCTGGCGATGGGCGGCTTCGTCACCTTCGGCTTGGTTGCGTTTCTGCTCCTCCAGCGCGACCCACTCGTTGGCCAGTTCGAATCGGCAATCACCGCCAGCGTCGCGGTCGCCGCCGGCATCCTGATGTTGCTCTGGCTCTCGACGTCGCTCGTCAGTCAGCCGTCGAGGACCTCAGCTGCCGAGCCAGCGGCGCCAGTGGGAATGGGACGCCGCGGTTTCGTTGGCCTAGCCGTGACCTTCGTGGCCGTGGGGGGCGTTCTCGCGCTGATCGGTCGTTACCTCGGTTCACAGGTTGTCACCGTCTCACCCCCGATACCGATCCCCTCGCCGGGTCAGCCGTTGCCGGCGGTACCGGCCGGAGCGGACTTCGGCATAGCCGGCCTGACCCCGATCGTGGTGTCCAACGCCGATTTCTACCGGATCGACACCCGCCTCGACGTGCCGCGCGTTGATGCCGAGACCTGGAGCCTGCGCATCCATGGCATGGTCGATCGCGAGGTCACGCTGACGTATGCAGACATCCTGGCGATGCCGCTGGCCGAGCAGATCGTGACGATCGCCTGCGTCTCGAACGAGGTCGGCGGGCGCCTGGTCGGAAACGCCCATTGGACCGGCACGCCGCTGCTGCCTGCCCTCGCGATGGCCGGGGTCAGTCCGGACGCAACGCAGCTCGTCGGCCGCTCGTTCGACGGCTGGACCAGTGGCTTTCCGACCGCCCACCTCGCCGGTGCCGGTCGCGACGCAATGATCGTGGTGGCGATGAACGGCGAGCCGCTACCGGCCGCGCACGGATTCCCCGCCCGATTGATCGTGCCCGGGCTGTACGGCTACGTCTCGGCGACGAAATGGATCACCGAGATCGAGCTGACCACGCTGGAGGCGTTCGATGCCTACTGGGTGCCGCTCGGTTGGGCCAAAGAAGCGCCGATCCTGACCCAATCGCGCATCGAACTGCCGCGCAACGGCGGACACGCTGTGACCGGACCGGTGGAGATTGCGGGCGTGGCCTGGGCCCCGACACGCGGCATCTCCCGCGTGGAGGTGATGATCGACGAAGCAGAACCCTGGCGCGAGGCGCAGCTGTCCGTGCCACTTTCGACCGCCGCGTGGGTCCAGTGGCGGGTCAGCGTCGATGTCCCTGCAGGCGCACACACGATCCAGGTCCGCGCGACCGATGGGACCGGCGAGACGCAAACGTTTGAGCGAACGCCGCCTGCCCCGGATGGTGCCCGCGGCTACCACTCGATCCGCTTCACCGCGGACTAGCCAGCGCCATCGTCTCTGGTCCGCCGCCGACGTAAGTCAGGGCGTATCGCCTCCGTCCTTAGTCGTGCAAGGAGCGTGGCGTTGGTGGCGGATGAAGCCCGTCGCCGGACTTGACTGTCGACCCGTCGACCGCCTGCATCATTAATCGGGTCGTTTTGTTCGATTGGCCGTGAGTCAACCCGGCGCGGAACCCAGTCACGGCCGCCTATGGCACCGGCTCCTGAATAGGTAATGATGCGGGCGATTTTCGCGACGATATCGAACCGATCGACCACCAGGCGCATCTGTGAAGTAGACGGATTCCCGCAGGGGTGACAACACCCTAGAGGCGGCCCGCTCGGATGATGCGCTGAAGGAAGCGTTGCGTTCGTTCCTCGCGAGGTGCCGACAGGATCACGGAGGTCGGCCCCTCCTCCAGGATCCGGCCCTCGTCGAGGAAGCAGATGCGATCCGCGACATCGCGGGCAAAACCCATCTCGTGGGTCGCGATAACAAGGGTCATGCCTTCGGCGGCCAGCTCGCGGATGACGTCCAGCACCTCGGCCACGAGCTCAGGGTCCAGCGCCGCCGTTATCTCGTCCAGGAGCAGGATGTCAGGCTTCATCGCCAGGGCGCGGACGATGGCGGCTCGTTGTTGCTGGCCGCCGGACAGTCGGTCGGGATATTCGTGTGCCTTCTCGGTCAACCCAAAGCGGGTCAGCAGCTCCATCGCCCGCGTTTCGGCTTCGGTGCGCGAAAGACCCAGCACCTTTCGCGGCGCGAGCGTCACGTTCTGGAGCACGTTCATATGTGGGAAAAGGTTGAATGCCTGGAAGACGATGCCGATCCGTCGCCGGATGCTGTTGACGTCGACGCCCCGACCTGTGATCTCGGCCCCCTCGATCCAGATGCGCCCGGCGTTGACCTCCTCGAGCAGGTTGATGCACCGTAGGAGGGTTGACTTGCCCGAGCCAGACGCACCGATGAGGCACACGACCTCGTGCTCCGCAACGGTCAGGTCGATGCCGCGCAGTACCTCCAGCTGCCCGAAAGACTTGTGCAGGCCCTCGACTCTGAGCGCCTCGGCCACCGCGACCGCCATCAGCGGGCCAGGTTCGCTAGCTGGCGGCGCCGGTCTCGTCCCGCGAGCCAGTCAACGAAGCGGGCGAGCGGAATGGTC